>QMXC01000156.1 GCA_003661945.1 Candidatus Bathyarchaeota archaeon
GAAATTGCTGAAGCTATGGAGCCCATAGCCAAGAAAGGTTCGGACATGCTGAAAGGAAAATTGTTGGCAACGTTATTTTTCGAACCCAGCACACGGACTCGTTTGAGCTTCGAAGCCGCAATGCACCGTTTAGGAGGAGCAGCTATAGGGTTTGCAGAGGCAGAAATCGCCTCGGTGAAGAAAGGCGAGAACTTGGCGGACACCATACGCGTGGTTGAAAACTACGCAGACGTCATCGCTCTACGTCATCCACGTGAAGGCGCGGCTAGACTCGCAGCGGAATTCGCCGAAATACCCGTAATCAACGGCGGAAGCGGAGGAGAGGAACATCCAACTCAGGCGCTTCTAGATTTATACACTGTGAAAAAGGAAAAAGGAACGATTGACGGTTTGAGCCTAGCCATGGTGGGAGACCTACGTTTTGGCAGAACAGTTCATTCGCTTGCTTACGCGTTGTCGCTTTACGACGTGAAGCTCTACTTCGTTTCACCTCCACTGCTGAAAATGCGCCGCGAAGTCCTCGAAGCCATAAAAGGAAAAGTCAACGTCGTAGAAACTTCGAACCTTGACGAAGTAATCCCCGAAGTAGACGTTCTATACGTGACACGGATACAAAAAGAAAGGTTCCCCGACCCAGCTGAATACATGAAAGTAAAAGGCTCCTACCGCATCGACTTGAAAACACTCGAAAAAGCCAAAAAAGACTCCATAATCCTACATCCACTTCCACGGGTCGGCGAAATAGCACCAGAAGTAGACAAAACACCTCACGCAAGGTATTTCCAGCAAGTATGGAACGGAATAATCGTGAGAATGGCCCTTCTAGCGCTGATACTTGGCGCAATTAAATAGGCTTTCTAAACGTTTGAGAAAGAGCATAGCAGAGTTTTAGGTTTCAACTAAGGGTTAGGCGGCGGGTAAATCGATATAGAAGGCCTTTCGGCTTTTCGCGACGAAGAGGCTTACTCTGTTTTTGGGAGTTAATGCCCTGTAGCGTGTGGAAATTCTTGAGAAAAAGGTTAAAGCGTTTGTAGAGCTGCATTCTGGGCACTTTTGGAGGATTCCGTAGTGGGTTTTTCCACAGCTTCTGCAATACGTTAGGTTTCGGTTGTAGGTGAAAAAGCCTATGTGAAAATGTTCTATGATTTTCTTTGTGAGCGAAGCTAGGGTTTGTGCTGAAACGTTCTTGTTGGGTAGCTGAATGGGGAGAAGACCTTCGCATCCGAGGTTTTTACGGATTTGTGCTTCTATGTTTAACGCCTTTTCGAAGGGGACTTCGACGTGTGAGGGAATAACCGTTGTTTCCGTATAGTACGCGTTTTCTCTTCCGCCTGCGGGTTTAACTTTTGCCCATCCGTATTGTTCAGCGTCCAGCTCAGCAAACCTTCGAGCAACGTCGAGGTTGGAGCCTATGGTGGATAGCAGACGTGTTTCCGGTTTTTTCGAAGCTTTCTCAGCGTAACGTGATATGTGGCTCGCGATTTTCTCTGCCAAGGCTAGGGTTTCGTCGTCTTCGAATAGGTTTTTCCCAGTTAGAGAGTTTACAGTTTCGTTTAAGCCTACGTATCTTATCAAACGAGCCGTGCTTCCAAGCCTTAGGTAAGCGTCGCCGTCGGTTTTCTGAGACAAGAAGGGAAGCAGCCCCTCGTTTAGCCGCGCCCTTACCATGCGATATTTTATTTCTAGAGCCCTAGAAGCCATTTCCAACTGTTCGTTTAAAAGGTTCCAGAAAACCGGTAGGTCTCCGTTGGCTTTGTAAGCGATTCTAGGCAAATTTATAACAACGTTTCCGAGGCAGCTGGTTCGCAGAGTGTCGAGCTCCCAGTCGCCATGCCAGTCAGCTTTCACCACGAAACCGTTAGCTGCAAAGCTTGCATATTTGCGGTTTTTGGCGCATAAATTTGCGAAGCATGGGAGACCGTTCTCCGCAGCTAACGCGTGAGCCTTAAGCAGCAGGCTTTTCTGTTCTTCGTTTAGGTTTTTGGAGCGAATCTTTATTATCGGGCATGGATTGAACAAGGGTTTCCACGTGTTCATTTCGGTCATGAGTTCGAGGAGCACAGAAGCCAGCAGCAAACATTCTTCTCCGTAGTCGCCGTAAACCCCTTCAGTTTGACCTTTCTTTCCGACAGCTTGCTGCGCTTTTAGAAAGTCTGGAACTTCAAGTTCTATTCCGAAGCAAACACGGGCGAGTTCTCCTTCATGGTTAAAGGTCTGATTGAGGGAAACAAGGAAATCCTTAAGTTTGGATTTTATTTCTTCGCGGCTCAAATCCCTAATGAATGGGGCGAGAAAAACGTTGAAGTAGTCAAAGCATTGTTCGCTTATTGTCTCGTTTAAGCCCATTTGGGTAAGGTTCAATAAAATGGCGAGTGCGTTCCCAAAGTTTTTAGGTGGAGGAAGGCTTAGGCTGAAAACATTGAAAAGCTCGGAGTTCAGCCCGTTTTTGAAGAAAACCCTTACGTCGTGCATGAAAATGTCTGGCTTGAGTATCCAGTACGCTAGGTTTTCGAGGTGTAGGCTTCCCGATGTGTGGGCGTCAGCAATGTCGCGGGGAAGAACATTCAGCAGAGTATATTCTTCCATCACAGCTTTGCCTGCTGCTCGGTGAACGGTTTCCACGTTTTTGGACTGTTCGCTGAGAAGCTTTATGAGGTTGGTCACGTCATGTACCGGAAGCCCTAGCCTCGTGAGTTTATGACGATATTCCTCAAGCCTTTTCTCCAGTAGAATGGAGTTCACTACTTCACGGATTAAAGGCGCAGTCAAATATTTTGCCTTGAAAGCCTGTAGACGTTTTTCCGCTGCCCTCGCGATTTTGTGAGCGAGGTCAACGGGCATTCCGGCTTCTCGGATGAGGGATTCCACTATCTTGTTTCGGTCGAACTCTTCGATGGAAAAGCGGGAAGTTCGGACGAGCATTTTTTTGCGTCGGAAGGCTTTTTCTTCTATTTCGTCTGAAACGTTCAGCATCATTCTACCGAGGTCTGTTAGCCGGTACTTCCTGGTCTCGGCGTCGGGTTCGATGAGGTTTGTTTTTAGCAAGGTCTTTAAGTGGTAGGCAAACCTTCCGGCGTCGCGGGTAGGGTTAAGCCGCAGTATATTCATCATCTCGGTGTAAGAAAGCGGTCCTCGCTCAAAAAGAAAGTTTAATATTTGAAGACGTGTAGGAGAGGAAACAGCCTTCAGTATCTTGATGCTTATGGGAGTTTTGGGCAAATTTTCAACTCCAACAGATTTCACTAAACTATGTGAGGCAGCGGGTTTAAAAGTTAAGTTCACGAGATGGAAGAGGTCGTTTTGACGAGAAATATGTTAAATAATTTCACTCATCATAGAATCATGACAGAAGAATAACTGGTGAGCTCTTGCTATGGGTCGAAAGCTTACCGTGTTATCCGTGTTAGGTTTCATTTCGCTTCTAGCTGTGGCGGGGTTTATTGTTCGAGCGGCGTCTGTGCAGTCTTCCATAAACGGGCAAGCTATGAGGGTTCACAATCTCGACACTGGATTAAGCTATGCCACCATTCAAGAGGCTATTGATGCTTCGGAAACCTCAGATGGAGATAAGA
>QMXC01000157.1 GCA_003661945.1 Candidatus Bathyarchaeota archaeon
CTCCCTAACCTCCTTTCAAAATAAACTGTAACGACGATATAAGGTTTCTCCTATCACTACTACACGACTTTTTCTCCAACTCTCCTGAAGACTTATCAAAATCGCCCTCCCCTTCCTCTCTCGGGATTTAACACAACATCTATTACAAACTCCATCTCAAACTTCCGCTTAACATTCCGCATGCCTCGTAAATTTGACTTCTGACATTTTCTCCACTTCTGTCCCTTGTAACCCATTATAACTTATAATTATCTTTTTCCTCACTCTCTCTAATGCTTTAATACATCGTCGTTGCGAATGTCGTCAAATATGTCTGTTTTCTTCAATTAGGCTTCGCTTTGTAGACTTGTGGTTCTGAGTTATCTAAAACCACAACTAAGCAGCCCCCTGTCATTAATATTTTCATTTTTCCCCTCTAATTAATCTCTCTATTTCCTTTTTTATGTCCTTTTTTATGCCTTCATTAAGTTTTTTTTGGTAATTGCGTGTTTGTTTCTGCGAGTAAGTGATAGAATTCCGCTCTCGGAATACCGAGCATACGCGATGCTCTGCTTGCCGATAGCTCCCCTTCAGCATACATACTTAAACGCTCAGGAACTTCTCCTCTCCTTTATTCTTTCTGGTATTTGCAAAGATTTCATCCCCTCCTCCTCAAAATCTCCTTCACCTTATTTACTATCTCTTCACTCACACGATAGCCAGACTCTACCAGACTTATCCACATCCGCATAGCCTTCTGGGGCGTTAAAATTCCCTGACAGACACCAACAATATGCCTGAGCCCTCTCTCACATCAAATCCTCTTTCTTCCGCCTCCTCTCTAACTTCCTCCTCATCTGCCAATACAACTTCCGCATTCATCTCCTTCGCTAATTGAATCACCTCCGCATTATTATACTTACGTATAATATTTCTGACTTCTTCCCTATCTACAACTCCTTTCACCGCTATAAAACCGCTTCTTATAGCCTCTGCTGTTTCTAAGGAGCCGGGAAGACCCCATCCTTCCACCACAACTTCTTCATAAACCCCCTCAGGAATTACAATTTCCTGAAACAAGTCCATCAACAAATGGAATCTTCCAATTGCTGAGAGGTGAATCAAGATTGATGCATCACTTACTGCTCTCAATTTCTTCATCCTTTACCATTTTCCCTTTTTACTATTACCTAATGCATTTTAATTTTATATATCTTCTCAAACAAATCAGATTTTCAAGTAATCTTTTTTTATGAACCTCAAATAAAAATTCCATCTATCTTTTGTCAGCAGATGAAACTCAAACGGTGTGTTAAAGAACCTTTCAAACAGCACATCATAGACTTTTAATTTCTTTTCCCTGACCTTGAAATCATCTGAAATTACTGCCAAATCTATATCACTGAGTCCCGGAGAATAATCACCCCTCACGACAGATCCGAAAACGTAAACCTCGAAATCCGAAAGGTGTTCCCTCAAAAGGCTCTTAATATTCATAGCATATTCTTTAAAATTTATGAAATATTCCTCCATAATATTTTCTTCAACTCCTCCAGAGCTTTGAAAGCCTCCTCAACTTCTTCCTCAAAGAATTCTTCAAAGTAGTATCTTGAAGTTATGTATGATCTTTCAAGGTTTCTTAAGACGACTTTATACTTGTTTAGAAATTCCTCAACTCCTTCAATATCCATCACTTCACTTAAAAGTCTTCTCAGACTGTGAGTCCTCTCAAAATACCCCTTCATGTCCAACAGCTTTGCCTTTATCATCAACTGACAAGCTTGCTCTATGTGGAACATCGCTAAATCATAATCTCCGTTCTCGAAATTGAATTGCGCATTCTTCTTGAACTTCTCCGCCCTCTCAAGATACATTTTAATTTCTTCTTTCATGTTTTTCCATTTTTGTTAAATCAATAAAAGTTCCATAGGCTTAAGTTTTCCCGTAACAACATCTACCTCTAATCCCAACGCTTCTAAGGCTGTTACGCCAAGCAAGCATTTATCTTCTTTCTCTCCAAATATAACCGGAGCATGCCCTCTCCTCTCTTTAACCTCAAATATCGCTCCTCCAAATTCTCGCTCTATCCTTTCGCCGTTCGCAAGCGTAAAAACCCTGCGCTCAAGCGGTCTTATCCCTATCTTTTCCAAGATATGCCCTGGAACCAAGCTATACATAGCTCCCGTATCTACTACCATCTCTAATTCTTCCTTTCTATCTGGTTTTTCAGAATTCCTTATTGTCACTTTCACCTTCACAAATCCCATCCGCTTCACCTCTCCGCTTCAACGCTTCAATCTTCTTATAAATTCTTTGCACTCGCATAACCTATATTTTCCCATTCTCTTCTCCTCTTTCTTGCATTAAGGACTGTGATCCCTATGATCTCTTCTTTCGCATATCTGATTATAATGTCATCATCCGTGAGGAATCATCTGCATGGCTTGGCTTCTTGAAATTGATGTATAATCAGTTATCATAAGATGTCCAAATTCCTGGATACGGCACTTCCAATAATTCAGGCACAATAGCCAATACCTTTTTTACCTCCGCCTCTGCCATATCTTTCGCCTCCTCTCAAGCTCCTTCGCCTCGTTAAGAAGGCGGTAATTACAAATCCCTCTTCTTTGTTAATTCTCTATACACTACTACAATATATTTACCCTTCTCCATCTCTATCACTGCTATGCATTCACCCATCTTACCCTCATAATCTGGTTCCTCCACCGTTTCAAGAACTTCAAAATAATAGCCCGCCATCTCTGAATGCTCTGTAATATGAACCCTTCTTTCCTTTCCTCTGTCAATCTGATCGGCACACCATTTTTTTAACTATATCCATCTCTCAATCCTATTATCATAATGTGCAGGTATGGCATATAATCTGCCAATTCCACGAGTTCTCTCACCCCTTAAACTTAGGCTTAAAGCTCTTTGATTCTATCCTACGTGGAATCAATGTCTTATATCCCCAGCTCTTTTTGCCATGGACTTGAGACTCCAAGCTATCAAGAACAACAACTTCATGCTTATCCGCCGACGCATTTACCAACTATAAAACCCGCTCCGCCCGTCACAGATATTTTCACTTTTCCTCTTCTCTCACCACTACCGCACAACCTTCTAATTCTCCTGAAAGCATACCAAATGCCCCCTTCGAATTTCAAGAATGTCCTCACAGTATAGCTCAGTATTTTTCAACATTTGGAATCTTTGTCTTCACAATTCAGAAATGCTCGATCCCATTTCTTTGCCTCTTGCCTCCTCTTTATTCACTCCTCAGCTTATTCCAGCAAATTATTGCTTTTGTTGCACTTCTTCCGCCTCATCCAACAATTTCTTACAGTTGTTAAGAACAAATGTGCAATTGTCAAGAGCTGTTTTGGCATCCTCTATGGAGTTCATCTGGAAAGCCAACTCCTCGTCTCCATATATGCTAGGCTCTCTTTCCCTCCTCAGCATTCTTGAGATGGATGCCATCCTATCTCTCTTCTGAACCATTCAGGGAAAGAATTCTCTCCTCAATATCCCACATCATTTAGGTGGCTCAATCCCATCTGAGTGAAGCTTTGAGTGC
>QMXC01000158.1 GCA_003661945.1 Candidatus Bathyarchaeota archaeon
AAGTGTCGCATACTTTTCACGGACGCGACATCTTCGCACCTGCAGCCGCCCACCTTGCACGCGGAGTTGCACCGAGAGAGTTTGGACCGGAAATTACAGATTATGTGGTTCCGGAATACGCCCAATCCAAGCTTGAAGGAGAAAGGATTGAGGGAGAGATTCTGCACGTGGACGGTTTTGGAAACCTAGTCACGAACGTTTCCGCCGAGGAGTTAGAGAAGGTGGGGATTCATAAAGGATGTATGGTCAAGGCAGTTATCGGCAAAAAAGAAGCCTTGTTGAAGTTTTGTTCAGCTTATGGCGAAGCGGCTAGGGACGAGGCTTTAGCTCTTGTTGGAAGCCATGGTTTTCTAGAGTTTTCCGTAAATCTTGGAAACGCTGCGGAAAGGTTTAAGGCTCAAGCTGGAGCTCGGATAGCTGTTTCTAAGGGTTAAGCCTTATCGGTCTTAGCCAAGTCTCGGATTCGGTTGACACCGCCAAATTCCTTTATGGTTTCGGCAACCACACGCGGCACGAGAGATTCCCATTTTTTCCCGGCGAGAATTCGGCTTCTTATTTCTGTAGCCGAGTAAACCCTACGCTTGTGGAAAGGTATGGGCTTGACTTCGAATCCGGCTTCTTCGAATAAGCGCCGGGTTAACGGCTCGTTCGTATAGACCACGTGGAAGCGTGGAGTGTAGCCTACTACATGAGAAACCCAAAGCATGTGAACATGTAGGTCTGGAACTGGGATAAGCCAGAACTTTGAAGCGGGAATTTCCGCCTCTTGCAGTGCACGTCTAATCATGAGCAAACGTTCGCCCGCGGTGAAAGGATTATCTAGACGGTGGCTGTATTGGGCGCTTCCAACTACTATTATGATTTCGTCGACTTCTTCTAAAACCCGCTTTACAGCGTGCAGATGTCCTTTGTGGAAAGGCTGAAATCTTCCAACTATTAGACCGCGTTTAACCATTCCAAATTACGCTCCGCTGAAAGCTGCCTAAACCATTTAGCTTATTTGCGCAAACTTAACGTTTGTCCTTTCCAAGCGGTTCAAAACTCGTTCCACAGGGAAAAGCAAAAGCGGCTTTCCATCTACTCGAATAGTCTTCTCTTTTCTAAAGTTTCTCTTCTCTTTTTCCAGCAGGCTGAGTCGAACCTTTTTTCCAGCGCCGTGTCCAGCCAAGGTTAAATTCGAACGCACTACGCGGTGGCACGGTATCAGCAGCGGAAAAGGGTTCGTTGCCATGGCTCTTCCCACCACGCGGGGACCAGTGGCGCAGACTTTAGCTACTTCTCCGTAGGTTGCCACGTAGCCACATGGAATAGCACCAACTGTTTTCAGAATCCGCTGATACCGTTTAGGCAGGCGCTCTAGGGCTAGGGGAAAACGCTGCGAGACCGGTTTGCCCATGTATATTCGGCTTAAAACGTTTATTACCGAATCGTGGAATTTTTCTGGTTTTTTCAGCTGAGTAAACACTGCGCCGTAAGGAAGTTTTTCCAAGGTTGCTTGTAGAGCTGTTTTCTCGTCAGAGCTGAAGCTTACGGCGAAAACCTTTCGATTGTCGAAGGCTACACAGAACCAGACGTTGCTGACTTGTTTGCCGTATACGTGAATCATTCCATTTCGCCTCGAAGGGTTTGGGGCAAGGTTTATTATAGCATCAAATAGTTTAATAGGTTGTCTCATCTATTTCACGGTGAATGGAGAGGAAAAGTTTGGAAACCCGTGAACGGTCTCAGCATTCGTATATGTGGATTCCCGGAGCCACCACAGTCGGGGTTGTTTGCTCAGAAGGTGTGATTCTGGCTTCGGAAAAAAGAGTTTCTTACGGCTACTTAGTTGTAAGCCGGGGTGGAAAAAAGGTTTTCAAAATAACCGACCACATAGGGGCAGCTTGCGCTGGTTTGGTTTCAGACATGCAGATTCTCGTTAGGGAAGTTGAGGTTTATGCTAACCTGTTTAAGATGGATGTAGGACGCCCCATGTCGGTTAGGTCTGCGGCTAAGGTCATGTCGAACCTTCTGTTCAACCGGAGACTTTTCCCGCTTATCACTCAGACCATCGTGGGCGGAATAGATGACGAAGGAGCTTCGCTCTACGTGCTCGACATCTTAGGCTCGGTGATTCCGGACAAATACGCTGTGGTGGGTTCGGGCGCAGAAATAGCCGTGGGAGTGCTCGAGGAAGCCTACAAGGAGGATATGAGCCTAGAAGAAGCCAAGAGCCTAGTAACTCGAGCTATAAAGTCAGCCATAAGCAGAGATGTCATGAGCGGGGATGGAGCCGACTTCCTCATAATAACGAAGGAAGGAATCCGAGAGGAATCCATAAAGTTTTAGGGCTATGCGCCTTTAACCAGCCTTTTAAAACGGTTTTCGATAAACTTAAAGTTTCCAAGCGTTGACTAGATTCTAAAGTATCCCGGGTGAAAGGCGAGAACAAAATGTTTCAGCTATCCCTCGAAGAAGGAGAATTTCTGGTGAAGCTTGCGCGTAGAGCTGTGGAGCAGTATTTACAGAATGGAAATCGGATTGAACCGCCTGCAGAGGTTTCAGGAAAGCTCCGGCAGCCTTGCGGAGTTTTTGTTACGATTAACCGGTGGGAAAACGGGCGGAAAATGCTTCGAGGCTGCATAGGATATCCTTATCCCACCCTGCCGCTTGTGGAAGCCGTAATCGACTCGGCGATAAGCGCGGCTACACGTGACCCCCGTTTCCGCCCCATGACCCTCGGAGAGCTGGACAAAGTCGTGTTCGAAGTAAGCGTTTTGACGCCTCCCGAAAGGATACTCGTGGAAAACCCGATGGAATATCCCTCCAAGGTTAAGGTAGGCGAAGACGGGCTAATTGTGGAACGCGGAGTCTATAAGGGGCTGCTGCTGCCTCAGGTTCCAGTTGAATGGAACTGGGACGCAGAACAGTTTCTCTGTCAATGCTGCCAAAAAGCTGGGCTGCCGCCGGATTGCTGGCTGCTGAAGGAAACCCGAATCTACAAGTTTCAAGCCATAATATTCGAGGAAGAATCCCCGAAAGGAGAAATTAAACGGAAAAGTTTGGCGGGAAAATAATCCTTGAAGGTTTATGTGGCTGCATGCGGAATCGGACTTGGACACGTTGGAAGATGCGTACCCATAGTGCAAAAACTTCGGGAAAAAGGAGCGGAAATTCTCTTCTCCACATACTTCGAAGGCTTGGAATACGTGAAAAAGACGGATTTCCCCTTTGTAGAAGCCCCAGCGTTAGGGGTCAAAGTCAAACCGGACGGAACAATAGACCTTAAACAGACAGCCATCAACCCCGGACCCTTTATAGCCTCTTTCATGATACTCGAACAGATAAGGGCTGAAATCGAAGCTCTTCAACGTTTCAGCCCCAACGTCGCGGTTTCAGACTCTCGCGCCTCCACGTTAATCGCGGCGAAAATCCTCGGGATACCCACAGTTTGCATATTAAACCAGTTCCAAGTGATTATTCCACGGAAAAAAAGGTTTTTGAGACTTTCAAAGCTAGCGGACGCTGCTGTTTTGGCGCTGATCGGTAAAATCT
>QMXC01000159.1 GCA_003661945.1 Candidatus Bathyarchaeota archaeon
CGGTTCTATCTGCCTTTCACCCGCCTCGTCCCTCAACTGTTTGAAGATTTCGAAGACTTGGGCGCCGCCCGTTGCGCCCAACGGGTTGCCGTCTGCTTTAAGCCCGCCGTTGGTGTTCACGTATAAACGTTTACCCGCTATCTCGTAGTATCCCTGGTAGTCTTGGCAGCTTTCGTCAATGTTAATCCAAGCCTTTCCCTCGCTGGCGAAGCCTAAATCCTCGAGGGAAACCATCTCCATGAGGGTTGACTGGTCGTAAAGCTCAACGTGGTGAATATCTTTCCGTGAAACACCAGCCATTTTCAACGCGTTTTCCATGCAGATTCGGCTCACAAGAAAATGCGTTAAGTCTTCACGTGAAGGAAAGGTTATGTAGTCCGTGGCAGACGCGAATCCGAGAACATAAACGGGTTTATCGGTGTATTTCTCCGCCACTTCCGAGCTTGCGAGAACAACCGCTGAGGCTCCATCTGAAATGGGCGCGAAATCATAAAGCCCTAAAGGTCTACGGGCGTTTTTCCGCTGCTTCAACACGTCTTCAACACGTATTTCTCTACGGTACTGCGCATACTCGTTTTTCAACGCATGCTTGTGGTTTTTAACCGCTATGTGCGCTAATGCAGTATTGAATTTTTCGAGTTCCGACCCTTTTATTCCGTATTTCTTCACGTAGGCTCGAAGCATAAGCTCGTGGTTTGCCTCTGGAGTGCATCCGGCGTAGTAGCTCCACGGGTCTTCCAACAGCATCAAATCGTCCCGTATCTTGTCCCACCGGTCAGTCATTTTTTCCATGCCGCCTACGAGCACCAAGTCGTATCTTCCAGCTTGAATTGCGTTGCATGCGTTGGAAAGCGCCGAGCTAAAGGAACGGGTTATCTCCATCTGAACGTGAAGCTCCGTTAGCTCAGAGAGAAAGCCTTCTTCTAAGCCAAGCTTGTTCGTAATGGGAAGGAAATAGTCCGCCACATACGCGGCTTGAAGGTCCTTACGTTCTATCCCCGCCTCTTCCGAAGCCCGCAGCCAAGCTTCTTCCATAAGCTTTTCCGGCGGCCGTTCATAATGCTCACCGAAACGGGTTCTACCAACGCCTACAATTGCGGGAATCCTACTCATGCCCCTTCTCCACCTTTCATTGAATTCTATCCTTCTTCCACATATCTTTTAAGTGTTTACTAATTTCAAAGACAAACGAGGGAAACACGCGTGAACAAGAAATACCGCTTGATAATAACCGTGAAGGAGATTCGAGGCAGGTGTCCAGTCTTCAAACTCGGCGACAAAATCACCGTGGAATCGCCGAAAATCATCCCTGAGGAAACCGACGCTGTCTGCATCCACGCGTTAGGCTCGATGCTTACGATGCTCGTTGCCTTAAGCCGTGGAATAAGCTTTAAAACGTTGGGGCTCGCCAGAGAAGAAGGAAACGAGGGTTATGTGCAGTGTCTAGACCCGGGAAGCCCCTACACCGATGGAGGAACGGTGCTTTTCGAAATAAAACGCGTTCCCATCGATTCGCCAGAGAGATAAACCTTTTATCGAATCTCGAAAAATAGAGTCTTAACACAACAGAAAAGGCGAGTCAGCAATGCTGGGCTCTTTGATTCAAGAAGCGCACGGCGCATATTTAGCCAGAGGAGGCTGGTGGACAGAAATACCGCCGGAATTCAGAATGCTATTCGCGCTTGCTAACTTTATCTTCAACCTCATAGTTATTAGCGGTTTCCTATACATGGCTGGACGCCTAGTCGTCGGCGGTAAAAGGGCAACTTACACCGACGCTTTCGTGATTACCCTTCTAGGCACATTTTTCGAGTCAGCTTGCTTCTTCTTCATTCCTTGGCGGATATTGGCGCTTCTCCTGTCCGTAGTGATTTGGCTGGCGCTGATAAAGAATTTCTACGAAACCGGATGGCTAGGCGCCATCGCCGTGGCTGTGCTCGCCGTGATAGTGTTTCTCATAATATCACTAATCCTTGCAGTCGTGTTCCAAATCACCGAAATCGTGCTCGAACGATGGCTAATTTCGCCCTTGCTTTCGACGTTATGGAGATGAACCATTATTGACCGGAAAACGCTGGACCGTGCTTCTAGGAGTACTCCTCACAATTTTTCTGGCGCTGTCTTACGTTGAAAATGTAGCCTTCTTTAACAACCTAAAAAACGTCTTCGAAAACCCGTTCCTAGCCATTTCGGTTATTTTCATCCACAACGTGTTAGCCGTTTCGCTAATCTTCTTAAGCATGACGTTTTACGTTAATCTTGTGTTAACGTTTTTCCCTAAAAAGAGATACGAATACATAGTTTTGGAGCATCCCCGAATCTTCGCGTTTGTTTTCACCGCCATGATAATCGTCATAGGAATTTTGAGAGGAACAACCCTCTTATACGGCGGAGTTTCAATCGAAGCGTTGCCGTTGATTTTGTTGATAAGCACCCCGGTCGCGCTAATTGAAGGCTATGGCATATACTTAACAATAAAGAAAACTCTTGGAAGAACCATGCGCATAAAAGATATGGCTTTCATCTACCTAATCTTCCTTGTATCCGCCGTTATAGAAGTATCCTTCATATACGCGTTAATCCATCTATCAGAAGGCTAAATTCTAAATACGTTTATACATGGTATTCCTCAAGTGGAGCATGGAAAAGGGGTGAAACACCTTGAAGGTTGCTGTTCTCGTAATTGATATGCTTAACGATTTCGTAACCGGGGCTTTAAAATGTGAAAGAGCCACGCGGATAATCCCTAACATTAAGCGGCTGGTTGAAACCGCTAGAGAAAAGGGGGTTCCCGTAATCTATACTAACGACACGCACCTACACGCCGTAGACAAGGAATTCCAAGTTTGGAAGCAACACGCGGTTTCAGGCACTTGGGGCGCCCAAGTGGTCGACGAGCTTAAACCCGCCGAAAAGGACTATGTCATTCACAAAAGAAGATATAGCGCCTTCTTCGCCACGGACTTGGACTTGCTGCTGAGAGAGCTAAATGTGGACACGTTGATATTAACCGGGCTTGTAACCAATGTTTGCGTTCAACACACGGCTGCAGACGCCTTCTTTCGAGGCTACAAGGTGATAGTTCTCCGGGACTGCGTGGAGGCTGTTAACGAAGAAACGCATACAACTGCGTTAGAGTATATGAAAACATTTTATGGATGTACCGTTACAACATTAAGCGACGCCTTAACGCTGCTGGGTCAAACATAAAAGAGAAGGGATAAATTCGATGGGAATATTTCATTCGGCTTCAGATGAAGAAATTAAACAAGCTGGAACAACCGACATATATTTTGTGAGGACTAAGCAGATTATAGAGGCGAAGGGTCTCAGCCGGACCCCCGTAATAGCGGATGTGACCCCGGGAAAACTTCCTAAAAACTGGAGTTGGGGAATCCTCTGCGGGATAGAGGAAGAAGCTCGGCTGCTGGAAGGCTTATCTATAGACGTGTATGCTATGCCTGAAGGAAGCGTGTTCTACCATGAAGACCACCGAGGCGTAAGAGAACCAGTAATGCGAA
>QMXC01000160.1 GCA_003661945.1 Candidatus Bathyarchaeota archaeon
ATACCCGCTGCGATAACGACTCCTGCGCACATATACGCAAACACGAATAACACCATCAATGCGACAATAGAGAACACAGGAGGTGCCGATGCGGCTGCGTTCAACGTATCGTTGAGTGCGAACGGAACCGTGGTAGATGAAGTGAGATTGGATTCGTTAAGCGCGGGAGCGAGCGAAGAAGTGAGCTTCGAGTGGACACCCGCTTCCACAGACGGGTACGAGCTGTGCGTTGTTGCTGATTCGGATGATGAAGTTGAAGAGAGCGATGAGACAAATAACGAGTTATGCAAGAGCGTAACCGTTGAAGAACGACCAAAACCAGAAAAAGTTCGTGTTGACATCGGAAACTATACCATATCGCCAGATTCGAGTGTGAAAGTGCCTATAATGATTTACGACATTCAAGACTACGGTACGGGTACCATATGCGTTAAATATGATCCATTAGTAGCACAGGTTACCAGCGTCAGCAGCAGTCCAGATTCTGCGGTAACAAGCTCTAATATTGACAATCCCAACGGAACCACATGCATTTCTGCCTGGAATCTAACCGGCGTGAGTGGTAACATCATCTTTGCATACGTGATTATCAAAGCTGTTGGACCCGAAGGAAGTTCTACAACACTGAATCTGAGTGTATCCAAGATAGAAGACACTCATTACAACGACATCCCAACATACACTGTAAATGGCTCGCTTATAATAGAGCGACCAAGACCGGACCTCACGCCGATTGTAATAACAACACCTGCAAACATATATGCAAATATGAGCAACACCGTCAGAGCGACCATAGAGAACATAGGAGACGAAGATGCAAGCTCATTCAATGTGTCTTTGACTGCGAATGGAAGTCTGGCTGCTAAAGTGAGAGTGGATTCGTTAAGCGCAGGTGCGAGCGAAGAAGTGTGTTTCGAGTGGATGCCCACTTCTGCTGGCAGTTATGAACTCTGCGTCATCGCAGATTCGGATACTGAAGTTGAAGAGAGCAATGAGACGAACAATGAGTTATGCGAGAGCGTCACAGTCAAGGAGCGTCCAAAAATAGAAAAAGTTCGCGTTGATATCGGGAACTATACCATACCATCAGATTCGAGTGTGAAAGTGCCTATAACGATTTACAACATTCAGGACTACGGGACCGGCACGATATGCGTCAAATATAATCCTTTAGCAGCACAGGTTATCAGCGTCAGTAGCAGTCCAAATTCTACGGTAATAAGCTCTAACATCGACAATCCCTACGGAATCACATGCGTTTCCGCCTGGAATACAACCGGGGTGAGCGGTAACATCGTCTTCGCATACGTTACTTTCAAAGCTGTCGGACCTGGAGGAAGCTTCTCTTCTCTGAACCTGACGGTGTCTAGGATAAAAGACATTTATTATAACGACGTCCCCACATACACCGTAAACGGCTCGCTTATAATAATAGACGATGCCCCACCAATTGTCGGAAATCCCATAGCAACACCGAGCATAATACTTAACGATAATGGAAGAGCAAGAGTTCCCGGAACAAATATTTCACGATTGAACGTCTCTGTTGCCGATGCTTCAGGAGTCCACTCCGTTACTATTAACCTGACGCCTATCCTTGGACCCGGTCATGACAGCGTTCCGATGTGTCTAATCAAAGGAAATAACAAGAGCGGGATATGGTCGGTCACCACAAATGCTAACTACGATCCTGGCGTGGACAAAATGCATTACCTGCATGTGAACGCCACCGACATCTTCGGAAACTCAAATACCGATAAATGCATTCTGCTCACCGTGCTCAGACGTGGCGATGTCGTTCGTGACAATAAGGTAGACATAGGAGATGCATATTACATAGCGAGATACACCGTGGGATTAGAGCCCGAACCGAACGAGTTCATAGCTGGAGTCGTACCAGCGGACAGCTTCGATGGCGTTGACATGTCAGACGCACTGTATATAGCAAGATACACAATTGGACTGGAACCCGCACCATAGAGGTGATATTCGGAAAAGAATATCATCTCTTTTATTTTTTTTTAAACAATTAAAAGATGAAATATATAAAAATGGGTATAATATTGCTCGTAATATCATCAGTGGTATCTATCCCGGCAACGAACCTGGCAGCAACAGTGGTTAGCATACCGGAAGAAACGACAATACCGCCTGGTGCTTACGCCACCCTTCCTATCACTGTCGCTCACGTGGAAAAATATGGTGTCAGCACCATCTCCATCACCTATGACCCCTCAGTAGTTCACGTTACTGATGTTACAAGTGGACCCGACTCCACTGTAATTGCCTGGAATGCTGATAATACCTCCGGCATCGTTACCATATCTGCGTGGAATATTGCAGGTGTAAGCGGCGACATAATTTTTGCAAATGTCACCTTCAAGGCAATTGGCAATGCTGGAAGATCCTCTCACTTGAAACTAAATGTTATCAAATTAAGGAACATCTCTTATAAAGATATTCCTGCATCGGTTAGCGATGGCGCCTTTAGTATTAAAGAAGAAGGCGAAGCTCTCGCACTAACACCTGCTTTATCACCATCGCTATCACCAACACCCACGTCTACACCCCAAGGGGAAATTCCTGGATTTGAAACCATATTCGCATGCTTAGCTTTGATGATTATTTACTTGCTTCTGAGAGGGGGCGACTACCTATGAATTTCAAAGCAATGACTATATTATTATTCTTTTTCCTATTGATAGCAAAAACGCAAGCACAATCAGCACCTACCGTAGTTTCTATCGACAACTTCTCTTCTGCACATGGTGCAACTGTAACAGCACCTATTTTTATTACTAACGTGGAAAATTACGGCACTGGCACCATGAGCATCACATATGACCCCGTAGTGGTTCATGCTCTCGCTGTTTCCAGCGGACCCGACTCCATTGCGTTTGGAAATATTGACAATACTATTGGTATTGTTAAAATATCCGCGTGGAATATCGCTGGTGTGAGCGGCAACATCATTTTCGCAAACATTACTTTCAAAGCAGTTGGCAGTGCTGGAAACTCCACTCCCTTGAAACTGCTTAATATTACATTGCTGAATACCTCTAAAAAAGATATTCCTAAATCTGTCAATGATGGATATTTTTATATTGAAGATGATGCCAACTCTTCAACACCAACTCCTACACCTATTCAAACATCCACTCCCACTTCAACTCCTACTTTATCTCCCTCTCCATCCCCTTCTCCTGCGGACAGCACTGATGGAGGAAGTTCTGCCTCTTTTGAAACAAACTCAAACCCATCATCTTCGCCTACCAGCATCAATACACCACCAGCACCTGCTCCTACATCTCTTGCATCATTTGCACCTTCACCAACTTTTTCACCTGCCATACCACTACTGCCAAGTGAGACCGCTGAGGCAAAGGCAAATGTAACGCCTGCATCCACATCCGGAAGTGTGACACCACGTGGAAAAGTTGTTCCCGGATTTGAAACAACATTCGCATGCACCACTTTACTGATTGCTTATTTGCTTCTGTTTCGAAAAGGAAAAAA
>QMXC01000161.1 GCA_003661945.1 Candidatus Bathyarchaeota archaeon
ACAAGGTCGAAAAGGTTCCGTTTGTGCCTACCTCGGGATGGACAGGCGACAACCTTGTGACCAAAAGCGACAAGATGCCGTGGTATGACGGTCCGCCGTTGATAGAGGCTCTGGACACCTTCGAGCTTCCACCTAAGCCTATAGATAAGCCTCTGCGACTGCCCATTCAAGACGTCTACACAATCACGGGCGTAGGAACGGTTCCAGTAGGCAGAGTTGAAACCGGAGTACTGAAAGAAGGCGACATGGTCATTTTCATGCCGCCCGGAGTGAAAGGCGAAGTGAAATCCATCGAAACCCACCACGCTAGAATTCCAAAGGCAGAACCCGGCGACAACGTAGGCTTCAACGTTAGAGGCGTTTCCAAGAAGGATATCCGCCGAGGAGACGTCTGCGGACACGTTGACAACCCGCCGACCGTAGCCAAAGAGTTCATCGGACAGATAGTCGTAATCTACCACCCAACAGCCATAGCAGCCGGATACACGCCGGTGCTGCACTATCACACGGGACAAGTAGCATGCCGTTTCACTGAGCTCATAAAGAAAATCGACCTAAGAAGCGGACAAGTGGTCGAGGAGAAACCGTCTTTCCTGAAAACCGGAGATGGCGCCCTCGTGAGAATGGAGCCTCTACGTCCAATAGCCATAGAAACCTACAGCGAGTTCCCAGAACTTGGAAGGTTCGCTGTAAGAGACATGGGCACAACCATCGCAGCTGGAGTAGTCAAAGAAATAACGAAGAAAGGACCGTAACCTTCTTTCCCCCTTTTTGTGCCGGTTTTTCTCACCTTTGTTTCTAGCTCTAACTTTGTTGAAGCATTTAGCATTTATACCGCAGTAGCTGAATAGTTTAAGCCGTGGGCTATGCATGTCTGGAACTGAAACGCTTGTTCCGTACCTAAAGGGCAAGGAGAAGAAAGAGGAGCAGCCGACGATAATTGTTGACAGCCGAGAGGCAAGTGCTTCTCCGAAAATAGTTAAAGGTTTAAGAGAGACCGGCGCCAACGTGCGGGTTGAGCTTTTACAGAAAGGCGATTATGTGCTTTCCGATGTCTGCGCTGTGGAACGCAAAACCGTGAAAGATTTTGTTTATACGCTTACTCGGCGTTACTTGTTTGAGCAGCTTTTCACTCTGAAGGAGATTTACCCGAAACCCATAGTTCTGCTGGAAGGCTACCTGCCCGTAATCTACAAGTTTACCCGTATCCAACCCGCGGCTGTATGGGGCGCCATGTTCGCATTAGCTAAAAACGGGATTCCTATGGTTCACACCACCTCCTACAAGGAAACGGTTGATTTCCTATACACGGCTGCTAGACAAGAACAGCTCGTGGAAAAACGACGTGTCGTTGTGCATCCGGTTAAGAAGTTTACTTCTTTAGCCGACGCCCAACTGTTTTTTGTTGCGAGTTTGCCTCAAATAGGACGTGAAAAAGCGTTAGCAATCCTTAAATGCTACCAGACTCCCATGAATGCCATGTTAAACGTGGACACGTGGGCAAAACACGTGCACGGGCTTGGACCTAAAACGGTTCAAAAGGTGAAGAAAGTCCTATACACGGTCTTTGAGGGGTAAACTTTGAAAGTAACGATTCGCCCCACAACAAAAGTGCTTGTCTTCAGCGTTGATAGGCGTTCCTTGAAAAATATTGCATGGTGCGCCGTAACCTACGGGGTCAACCGCCTCTACTGGATAGACGGCTACCTCCTATGCCTCGAAGTTTACGAAAAAGCCTTCGAACACGAAATGAAAACACAGGAGTTCCCGATAAGCCAAGTCTGCTATACGCGTTTCCCAGAATACAAAAACACCTACGAGGTTGAAAAAGGGGTAAAAATTCCCATCGTGGACGTTTCAGAGATGAAAATTTTCCGCAACCTTTTGAAGGCGATACTCGATAACAGCCGCGGGGACGAAAACTGTGAAAACTGCGGAAACTGCGGCGAATGCGGTTCTGATGCTTTCGAAGAAAATAGAAGTGTGGATTACCGAATTGACTTAACGTAGTTGTAGCCGAGTTCGAAGGCTTTCCGGTTCACTTCAAGATACTTCGCTGGAACAAGCTCTTCCACAACGCTTTTCAATGTTTCAGTTTTTATCGGAAGTTTCTCTGTAGCCGCCAAGGCTCCAACCAGAACTATGTTCTGTGCCACAGCGCTTCCAGCGTCTTTCGCCAGCTTTAAGGCGTCCACAACAATTACGTTTCGGGTGAATAACCTGATTTTCTCCAGAACCTTTTCAAGGCTTGGAATGGATGCTTCTTCACCTTTGAGGTAGATTCCAGGCGGCACTATTATTTGGCTGTTCATGACTACGAGGGTTTTTTCCGAAGCAAAACGTATGTTTCTCAGCGTTTCCAGCGGCTCCAACCCTAGAATGATGTCGGCTGTGCCTTCAACCATGGTTGGCGCTAAAGCGCCTTCACCTATCCTAATGTTCGAAACTACGGAGCCGCCTCGTTGAGCGGCGCCGTGAATTTCGCTGACGCGGACATTTAATCCTTCACGGATCGCTGCTGTACCTAATGCTTCTGCTGCCAGCAATATGCCTTGTCCACCTACGCCTGCTAATAAGAGGTTGAAGACTTTCATCAAGCTTTCACCTCTTTAGGCGTTTCTATGGCTTGGTATGGACAAACTTGTGCGCATAACCCGCAACCGGTGCATAGCACCTCGTCTATGGCTACTTTTCCCCCACGGATTACGAGCGCTGGGCACCCAATGGTTTTGATGCAAGCCATACAGTTGGTGCACGCGTCGGTGACGCGGTAAGGCTCGGGTCTTTCGCCTTTCCGCCGTTTCTCTCTTGCCAAAAGCAAGGCGCAAGGCGCCCGAAACACCACTACTGCGGGTCCGGGAACCTCAAGCGCTTCCTTCACGGTTTTTACGGCTTCATCAATGTGAAACGGGTTGACCACTTTTACGAAAGAAACTCCGCAACCTCGTGCTACTTCTTCGATTAACACTCGTTTACCCGGTGTTCCGGTCGCGGTTTTACCTGTGCCCGGGTGAGGCTGATGCCCAGTCATGGCTGTGGTTAGGTTGTCTAGGACCGCTAAGACGAATTTGTGATTGTTGTATACAGCGTTGACTAGTGCGGGCATCCCGGCGTGGAAGAATGTTGAATCTCCTATGATGGCGACGGTGTCTGCCCCAGTGGCTCGGCTTACCCCTCCAGCTGTGCCTACGCTTGCGCCCATGCATATGAGAAGGTCTCCAACTGAAAGCGGTGGGGCTATTCCCAAAGCGTAACATCCGATGTCTGTTGGGAACAAGGCTTTGCCTCCCGTTGCCTTCTTGAGCACGTAAAACGAGGCTCTATGAGGGCATCCGGCGCACAGAACAGGCGGGCGTCTCATCAAGATTTGGCTAGCTTCTTCATATTTTGCGTCTAGCGCTGCGAAGTTTATCGGCGGCTGCACGTTCATTATCCTTGCTAATCCTTCTATTACTGTGCGTGTGGAAAACTCGCCAGCC
>QMXC01000162.1 GCA_003661945.1 Candidatus Bathyarchaeota archaeon
CCACCACGGCGATGTTTGCCACGAAGGGAATTTCTCTTCCAAAAATCGCCGAATAGAGGAACAAAATAATTATCGGAAAGGCTAATGTCCAGAAAAGGTTGCCTTTTTCCCTCAAGAAAACCTTGATGTCTTTCACAGCTATGCCTAAAACCGGGTTCACACGGCTTCACCCTCAACGAGTCGTTTACCTGTAAGGTTTAGGAAAACATCTTCAAGCGTAGGCTCGGTTACTTCAATCTTTTCAGCTAAAATTCCCTTGCCGAAAAGAGTAGAGGAAAGCTCCGGCATGAGCTTCCACGGGTCTTTAACAAAGATTTTGAGCTCCCCATCTTCAAGCTTCGGCTTCCATCTGCGAAGAAGCTTTGCAGCTTTTTCCACATGCGAACCCTTTACTTTTACATGGATTACTGCACCGCTGCCGTATCGTTTTTTCAATGTTTCAGGTTTGTCCAAAGCCACTATTTTGCCCAAGTCCATGATGGCTACTCGGTCGCAGAGAGCATCAGCTTCTTCCATGTTATGCGTCGAAAGCAGAATTGTTTTACCTTCGCTGTGAAGCTGTTTGATGAGTTCCCAGAATTCACGTTTAACGTTCGGGTCAAAGCCTACCGTGGGCTCGTCAAGTATAACTATCTCTGGGTCATGCATTAGAGACGCTGCGAGGCTGGCGCGGCGTTTCATGCCTCCTGAAAGCTTTTCCACACGCTTGTCCAGAAACTCCTCAAGGCCTAGAAATTTGGCTAAAAACCTTATTCGCTCCTTTGTTTCTTTAGAGCTCAAAGAATAGAGCGAAGCCGCGAAAACGAGGTTTTCTCGAACGCTCAAATACCTGTATAACAGTGTTTCCTGCGGGCAGAAGCCTATTAAGCCTTTAACCTTGTCGGCTTCCTTCTCTATGTCCATGTCTAGAATTGTTACTTTTCCCTCGTCGAATCTTCTTAAACCGCAGATTATTTCCATCAGTGTGGTTTTTCCAGCGCCGTTTGGACCTAGAAGCCCGAAGATTTCGCCTTTTTCTACCTGGAAGGAGACTCCCTTGAGCGCTACTACATCCTCATAAGATTTGACTAGATTTTCGATGGTGATTATCATTACGAGACGCGCCTTATTGATAACCCACAGTCAGCACTCTTACATAGTCAGCGGTGTCGTCGCAGCTGTCAGCTACATTTTCCATGAAATCCAACAGGTCTTTTAGGATTATCAGCGCCGCGACTTCTATTTTTTCGCCGTATTTGAGAAGCAGAGTCTTGGCTTGAACATAGTTTTCGTCGACTTTCTTTTCGAATTCGTCAACTTTTTGGGATAGTGTTCTTGCTTCGGCGGGGTTTTCACCTAGAAGTTCGATGCTTTTTCGTAAGGTGGCGGCGCACTGAACAAGGTTTCTCGACATGTCTTTTAGGACGCTCCATATTTCTTCTGGGATTTCCACGTCGAGCAAAACGAGGACGTTTCGAGCTGAATCTTTCACGTGGTCTGCCATAACGTCTAAGCGTTTAACTAGATGAAGTAGGTCTTCCCGGTCTTTCGGCGGAAGAACTCCTTTCGTGGCTTCTTCGAAAACGTTTCTTCTCAGCCCGTCTACCTCTTCTTCAACCACGAACAGCCGGTTTATGCATTTTTTTGCTTCTTCCTTATCGTTGTCAGCGGCTGCTGTGATGGCTTTTTCTAGGTCTGCTACGGTGTCAATGGCGAGGGTTATCTGTCTAAAGGCTATGTCGAGTATGCGGTTTTTCCGGCGTTCCATGAACCATTGGGCTAGTCCCAAAGTTTTCACCTAACCATGCTTAATGAAACATGCGATTATAAAAGTTTTTAACCATTATTTGAATGCTCGACATAACAAAACAGGTTAATAATTGCTTGAGCTAGATGAAAGTGAAAAGAGATTAGATTTGACGAAAGATGAAGGAATTGCTTATGCCTACGATTGGATAAGAATGCAGAACGCAAAAAAGAGGAGCAGAAGAAAAAAGTAAAGAAACTAGAGAAAAGACTGAAAAACTCAGAAAAACTCGGAAAATAAAGTAGCCAGAAAATAATAGGCTTTATTCTTCTACTATCCCGAAGGGTTACAGGCATTAATTTTTGGGTAAATTTGCGGGCATGTGATTAAGTCTTTTGATTATGCCTCCATACGATTTATTAACACTTACGACACAATATAATTCTGCGAGGCTACTCCTTAAACGGTGAAAACATTGCCAAAAAAGCAGCCGAAAACAAAACGGCAGAAACAAAAAGCAAAGGAAAAAATCCAAATACCAATAGAGGCGAAACCAGAGAGGAAACCAACCGCGTTCAGAGAAGTCTATCCGATAGAAGAACCATACGTCTACGTAGCCATCGTAAAGGAAAAGGGAACTCAAAAAATAAAATATGAAGTAATCGAACCCACACTTCTAGAAGAAGAAAAAAGGCAACTCGAAGAAATAAAAAAACTCCTAATCGAGGAAATTGACGTAAACCTAAAGGAAATCGAAACAAAAGAAAAAGCAAAGGAATATCTAAAAAGAAAGTTTCTGAAAATAGTCGAAGAATACCGCTTCAAAATACCGCCTAAATCCGTAGACAAGCTCCTTTACTATCTAATCCGCGACTTCATAGGATACGGAAAAATTGACCCTTTGATGAAAGACCACTTGATAGAGGATATATCCGCGGACGGAGTGAAGATACCCATCTATGTTTGGCACAGAATATACGAATCTATGCCAACTAACATTATGTTTGAAAGCGAAGAAGAGCTCAACTCCTTCATCATACGGTTGGCGTACCTAGCCGGAAAAAACATTTCCGTGGCCTCGCCTATTCTGGACGCTTCGCTTCCGGATGGAAGTCGAATACAGTTGACCTATGGAAACGAGGTCACGAGGAGAGGCTCAACCTTCACAATACGAAGGTTCCGAGTCGACCCACTAACGATTTCCGACTTAATCGCCTTCAACACGCTCTCATCTGAGATGGCTGCTTACCTCTGGTACATCATAGAAAACAAAGCCTCAATCTTGGTAGCTGGAGGCGTCGCCTCGGGAAAAACCACCATGCTAAACTGTCTTTCCATGTTCATCAAGCCCGAAATGAAAATCGTAAGCGTCGAAGACACGCAGGAGCTCAACCTTCCCCATGAGAATTGGATTCCATCCGTAGTGCGAACAGGCTTTGGACAGGAAGACAGAAAATCAGGCGCAATAACGCTTTTTGACCTTTTGAAGGCTGCTGTGAGGCAGAGGCCTGACTATATAATCGTAGGCGAAGTTAGGGGAGAGGAAGCCTACACGCTTTTCCAAGCCATGGCTACTGGACATTTAGGAATGAGTACCATTCACGCGGAGTCTGTAGAGGCGGTTCTCCAAAGGCTCGAATCCGAACCAATGAACATACCTAGACCATTGCTAACAATGATAGACGTCATCCTCATCATGCTGCGAACAGAGATAAAA
>QMXC01000163.1 GCA_003661945.1 Candidatus Bathyarchaeota archaeon
AAAATTGTTGATGCTTCTGGGAGGAGTTGGCAGTGCTCCACCATTCAGTTTGACTTTAACCTTCCAAAACGGTTTAACCTAACTTACACGGGACCCGACGGAAAAGAGCGCATGGTTTTTATGGTTCATAGGACGCTGCTGGGCTCCATCGAACGCTTCATAGGCATACTAATAGAACACTACAAGGGAAACTTCCCCGTTTGGCTTGCTCCAGTCCAAGTTCGAGTATTACCCATAAGCGACAAATACAAAGGATATGCAGAAAAAATTCACAGAAAACTGTCCTCTCTTGGAGTGAGGTCAGAACTAGACGCAAGCCCCACGACGGTTAGCTACAAGATAAGGGAAGCTGAAATGCAAAAGATTCCGTTCATGGTGATATGTGGAAAGAGAGAAGCAGAATCCGGCGTGGTTTCTATCAGAAAACATGGGGGAGCAAAACTGAATTTGCTTACGCTGGAGGAATTCGTCGACATAATCCGGAGGGAGGAAGCTAGATGTCGAGTATGAATTTCACGGTGACGCCTTCGGGCTGTCTTATTATTTCCATGCGGTGGTAGGTTATTGCTTTCACACCTACTTTCTGCGGGTGCTTTTCCGGGTTGAAGGGTTCTCCCCAAACCTTAGCTTTTAACCTTAGCTTTCCGCCGCTGTTTCGGTTCAGCTCGTTAACCTTAAACCGGGAATAGACGCGTCCTGAAACGTCGAACCGAACTAGGAGGTCTTCGAGCCAGCTGTAGAGAAGCGCTTGTTCATCTTCGGCTTCCACTGAAACTTCTTCTTCGATTTCCGGTTTTACCTTGCTCGTGTCGGTCATTACTTCGAACATGGCTAGGGCAGCGTTCTCGAAAGCCTCAGCTAGGGAACTGCCGTAAGCGGCTACGTACGCGTCAGCCGTATGTTCGAGAAATTCAAACTTCTTTTCCGCGTTCATATGAAGCCGCAAACAAAAGGAGGAAGGAGAATTTTAAAAGTATTTAGGTATCTTATGGATTGCTGCTACCGAGAGCTTCACAGCGTTTCTCAAGTCTGAAAGGTTAAGCATCGCAGTTGGGCTGTGAATGTACCGTGTAGGTATGGAAATAACTCCGCTGGGAACCCCTTCACGAGTCAAAGCTATCCGCGCGGCGTCAGTAGATCCCGGAAGACCTGTCTCAAGCTGATAGGGAATCTTGTTCTCCTCTGCGGTTTCAACAAGCAAACGTAAAACCTTGGGATGCGCGATTAAACCAGCGTCTGCAACCGTGAAGGAGGGACCCTTACCCATTTTAATAGGCGCCTCAACCTCTTTCACGCCGGGGACGTCGCCAGCAACCGTCACGTCGAAGGCAATAGCCACATCAGGGTAGATGCCGAAGGCAGCTACGGTTGCGCCGCGTAGCCCTACCTCCTCCTGCACGGTTCCGACGGCGTACACGTTGCAGTCCACTTCGCCCAGCTCTTTCATTGTTTCAATCATGAGGGCACACCCCGCCCTGTCGTCGAAGGCTTTGCCTATTACAACGTTTCTCCCAACCTTGGCGAATTTGGAGTCAAAGCTTACGGGGTCACCTATTTGAACCCCCATTTTCTTGGCTTCTTCCTTGTTTTTTGCGCCTATGTCTATGAACATCTCGTTAGCGCTCACTATCTTTTTGCGTTCTTCTTCTTTCTGTATATGCGGAGGCTTCGAGCCTATTATTCCGGGCAGAGGCTTTTTCTGCGTATGCACAATTACTCTTTGCGCGAGGAGTATGCGGTCGTCGATTCCCCCTATCTTCGCGAACTGGAGGAACCCCTCTTTTGTTACTGTCTTCACCATTAAGCCTATCTCGTCCATGTGCGCTGCAAGCATAACGCTTAGAGGCTTCTTTTTGCCCCGCTTTTTTCGGGCACGTTTTATTCCGATGACGTTTCCAAGCTTGTCCTCTTTAACCTCGTCCACGTAAGACTTTAACAGCTCTTTCATTAAATTTCGAACTTCTTCTTCTCGCCCGGTTACTCCGCAAGCATTAGAAAGTTTTTCTAAAGTTTTTGTCAAGTTCATCTCTGTTTTCTCCTAAGGGAAGTTTATTACTGATTCTAAAAGTTTATAAATAACCTTTGTGGTTTAGCTTTAGTTGAGCTAGATTTGAAATGTGCGCACTATACGGTGCGGTTTAACACTTGGGTAGACATCTAAGCAAGTTTGTGGAACGTATAAGAAGGTATCTGCGAGTCACGCGTGCCGCGGGCATCGTAAGACGGTATTTCGTGATGAACGGTTTTGACGGAGCCATGACCATGCTCGGCATAACGCTGGGCTCGTGGGCTGCACAAGTAGAAAATGCGGAAATTATTGTTTTAGCCGGAATAGGCGCGTGCATAGCAATGGGCGTTTCCGGATTTTCCGGCGCGTATATGGCTGAAAAAGCGGAAAGAGAACGCCACCTCAAAGAACTTGAGGAGAAAACCAATAATCACGTTGACCCTATTCAGTATGAAGCCTCCCAGTTCATCTCCGTATTTGTAGCCTTGGTCGACGGTTTATCGCCGGTGCTGACGGCTGCAATTTCGATTTTGCCTTTCGCCTTTACTTTGTGGAAGCTTGTGCCCATTTCCATCGCTTATCCTGCTTCGGTTCTGTTGACTTTAGCTACGCTTTTCGTATTAGGCGCCTACCTAGGAAAAGTCGCCAAGGAAACAATGTGGTTTTACGGCGCGAAAATGCTTGCAGCCGGGCTCGTAACTATGGCGGTAATATACATTGTGGAAACTATGCTCTAGCGTAGCTTTGGGTTAAAAGCCTATAAGTCTCCGAAGACCTTTTCAGAGCATTGCTGAGGAAGACGGTGATTTAAAATAAAGCCGAGCTCGGTGAGAGTTGGCGCAACAGCGGCTTTCGCAGCTTTTCATGCAGCTCTCTTTCTGCCAGAGGGACCGTGGCGCAGTTGGGCTATTTATTTGACGCCGATAGAAGCTGTTATTCTGGGACCGAGAGCCGGGTTCACAGCTGCTTTAATCGGTAGCTTATTGGGTAGGCTTGTTAAGCCCGGGTTTTTCTGGATGTTTGGAATAGTGGCGGAGCCTTTAAGCGTGCTGGTTTGCGCTTTGCTTATTAAGCAGCGCTGGAAGGTTGCTCTAGCCATTTATGGAGGTATGCTCTCCGCGTATTTTCTTCATCCCTATGGGCGCATGCTTCCCTTATGGACTATTTTGGACTTGCTCGCGGGTTTAGCTCTAATTTTTCCAGCCAGCCATGTTGGAAGCTGGGTTTTAAGCGACGATTTGGCGAAGGTTTCGGTTTCAACGGTTCTTTTGGCTTTCACCTGCACGGCTACAGACTCGCTTACACGGGTTTTTCTCCTTGTTCCAGCTGGGCTTCACGCTTTTTTCGGATGGAGTTTCGAGACGCTATGCTACGCGGTGTTTATTCCCGGAGCTATAGCCTCGTACATTGAGGATTTAACCGTGGTAATTGTTT
>QMXC01000164.1 GCA_003661945.1 Candidatus Bathyarchaeota archaeon
AGAGTCATTAGCATCCATCTCTGTGGTGAAGAGGAGAAACCACGTTTAAAAGAGTTATGGAGAAGAATTTAACTTCACAACACTTTTATATGGAGAGCGATTGTTGAAGAAATAGAACAAGCGTCTGGTGCACGGTATATGGAGCCAAGTAAGAAACCGTTAAACGTTCTGGTTAAACAGATGAACGCCTACATAGCAATATTGTTGAAAAATGGAGTTGAATACAGAGGAACAATGATAAAATGCGACGGACACATGAACATACTCTTGGAAGGAGCAACCGAACTCGTTAACAACGAACTCAAAGCCAACTACGGAAGCATTCTCGTCAGAGGAAACAACATACTGTACATAATGCTTGACGCAAAGAAAAAGGCGTAAGAATCCAGTGGAGCATAAGCAAAATTCTCAACCCTCGAGGTGCACTCTTACCTAGAGTTTTCATTTCCGCCTCGAAATTATCCGTAGAAGTTAAATAGGCGCCCGAAACCTACTATTAATGAGGGAATACCGTGTCTAAAGTTTTAGGTTTAGTAATACTTGCGTGCACAACAATAATAGTTGGAGGACTCACTGCCATTCTGGTATGGGGATGGGTCAGTGTTTACGTAAATCCTTGGCTGGGCCCACCAGCAGCAATAGGCTACGCTCTTCTACTTGTGCTCATACTGGACAAAGTGTTTAACATAAAAGAACTGCGAAGAGAAATAGAAGAAACAGCCGAAGAACAGAGCCCTTGGAGCGCAAGTCGAACTCGCCTCGAGATAGTAGAACTGCTACGCGAACCAAAACAAGAAGAGGAAAAGAAAGAAAAACAATCCGGGTAATCACATAACATTTTACAAGGAATACTTTTTATCGTTTCACATCGCTGTTTCGTACTGCCTATTAGAATGGTTTATCTATATTTGTTCTCTATAACTTTGATTTGAAAATCTTATATAGTGCACTTTGCATTTAGAGTTTGAGTGCCATGGCTGACATTTGTCCAATATGCGGGCTTCCAAGAGACATATGTGTATGCGGAGAAATAGGGAAAGAGCAACAACAAATCCGTGTTAGACTCGAAACAAGGAAATTCGGAAGGCCAATGACCATTATAGAGGGAATCAACGACAAAGAAACAGACCTCGGAAGACTAGCTCAGAAGCTCAAAAGTTTTTGTGCTTGTGGTGGAACAGCGAAAAACGGACAGATAATGCTTCAAGGAGACCAAAGAGAAAAAGCCAAAAACTTCCTAACGAAGATGGGCTACCCAGAACAAAACATTGAAGTTCAATGATGCGGTAATAACAACTGCAGGAACTGAAAATGGGACTACTTCAACGCCTCCGCGAAGTATTTAGGGTTATGAAACATAAAGCGCCTAGAAAAAAATATTGTCCTCGCTGCGGCAGCCCCAACCTCAAACTTTCAAGCAGCCTAGACCTATGGTTAACACCAGCACAGTACATATGCGAAAAATGCGGTTACAAAGGCCCGGTGGTAATGGAAAAGGAAGATGAAAACGAGGAAAGCTAGAAGCTTTTAATCTGGAAGCTCTATGTTTAGCTGCCGTTTTAAAGTCTTATAGCGGTTTCTAACCGTAACCTCGGTGACTCCAGCTGCTTCAGCTATTTCCTTCTGCGTTTTCTTCTCGTTATTTCTTAGACAAGCGATGTAAAGCGCAGCTGCAGCTAGCCCCATCGGGTCTTTTCCAGCGGCAACTCTTCGTTTTTTCGCTTCGCGGAGAATCTCTATGGCGTCGCCTTGTGTTCGCCCTGAGATGCCGGTTCTTTCAGCTATTTTAGAGATGTAGGTCAAGGGGTCAGCGATAGGCATTTGGACGTCGAGTTCCCGCAGCAGCAGACGGTAACATCGGGCAACATCCTTCTTATCTACGAGGCTTGCTTCGGATATTTCCCTCAACGTTCTCGGAGTACGGCTAGTTCTACACGCAGCATATAAAGCAGCAGCAGCAATCGCTGCGATGGAGCGGCCGCGTACCAGTCCCTTGTCTAGGGCTTTACGGTAGATGACCGCGGCCTTCTCCTTCACAGAGGAAGGCACATATAATTTGTCAGAAAGCCTGTCAAGCTCGGCCATGGCTTGAGCTAGGTTTCGGTCAATAGAAGAGTGAACGCGGGAGCGTATCTGCCATTTTCTGAGACGCCACATTTGAAGCCTCGTTGAAAGAGGAAGCTTGCGTCCGAAGGCGTCTCTGTCGATTCTGCTTATGGCCGTGGACAAGCCTTTGTCGTGAACAGAATATGAGGTTGGAATACCCACGCGGCTTCTTGATTCTTTTTCTTCCTGCGTAAAGGCACGCCATTCAGGGCCTTTATCCATCATCTGTTCGGAAAGCACTAGGCCGCAGTCGCCGCATACAGTTTCTCCGCTGTCATAGTCATGGATGAGATTCTCGCTGCCGCATTCGGGGCAGCGGTCTACGAAACGCTGCCGAGTTTCTTGTTTCTTTTTCCCCATTTCCGATTATCCCTTCGTGGAGCGAAAACCGTTACAGTCTGTGTTCCTCATCAAAACTGGTTTTCGGAAACAGGTGACTGTCATCCGGCCCCGTGTCTTTTCTCATTGACGTGTTCTTATATATAAAGTTTACGATTCAAGCAAATGAATTAAATCCCGAAATCTTCGATATGTATATGCAGTAAATCTTGAAAGGCGAACAGGGAAAATGAAGCTTCCCGAGAAAATTCGATGGACGTTAAACAGGATAGTTAAGAAGATGCGGACTGATGAAAACGTTTACGGCATAGGGTTATTCGGAAGCTGGAGCAGAGGAGACGCTGCCAATACAAGCGATGTTGATTTACTTGTCCTAGACGCCGATAACGTCGGGTTCGAGTATACTGAACGGAAAGAGGAAAACGGCTTACTCGTGGACTTTAACCACATACCAAAAAAATGGCTTGTCGGAATCATGCCGCCGGAGCTAGACCAGAAGATAAGCGAGCTGCAAATTTTCTATGACAGAGACTGGACACTTTCGAACACGAAGGAATGGGTAGCTAAGGGCTACAACACGCCGGAACGAATAGCTATACGAACCGAAGCCCACGTGGTTGAAGCAGACATATACTTGAGCCGAGCCACATCCGCCCTCGCCCGACATGACGCTCAAAGCGCCCAGCTCTACACAACAATAGCACTTGAAAACATACTCAAAATACTGCTAGAAGTAACCAATACACCATTCTCAAACAGCCGCTTCATAAGAAACCTACAGAAAGCTACAGAAAAACTTGAAATGCAGCCTGTACTCGAAGAATACATGGAAATTTCGCGTTTGACAGACGTAACACTCGGGGAAAACGAACAAAGGCTGAGACTGTTTAAACACGTGTGGGACGAAACATCCTTCGAAATCAAAAACATCAAAAAAGAGGAAACCCATCTCCAAGTGCGCAAAAACCTTGGATACTACAT
>QMXC01000165.1 GCA_003661945.1 Candidatus Bathyarchaeota archaeon
CCCATCGACCCCGCGGCTTGGTACCTCGATGTCGGCTCTTCCCATCCTGGCCCTGCATAAGGGGCCAAGGGTGAGGCTGCTCGCCTATTAAAGGGGAACGTGAGCTGGGTTTAGACCGTCGCGAGACAGGTCGGACTTTATCTGCTGGGAGTGTTGGCCGCCTGAGGGGAAAGGGTCCCCAGTACGAGAGGAACGGGACGCTGCGGCCACTAGTTAACCGGTTGTCCGACAGGGCAGACGCCGGGCAGCCACGCCGTAGAGGATAAGGGCTGAAAGCATCTAAGCCCGAAGCCTCTCCCGAAAATAGGCGGCCATTCCACGCGGCTTGGGGCTCTGGCAACAGAGCCTCTTGCGTGGACGAGGGCTCCCGTAGAAGACGGGTTTGATGGAGCCGGGGTGTAAGCCGGAAGGCTTCGGCCGACCGGTTTAGCCTGCGGCCCCCAACCGCCCGAGGTGTCGGGCGAACGTCGGCGTCTGAGCGATATTTGCTGCGCTGGAGCCGTCGGATGGACTTGCGGTTTCCTATGCACAACGCGTGTTACGGAAAGTTCTACGGTGGGTTTGCTGGCGAAAATGCTTGTTATAGCATGAACGTTTGGAAGAGCGTGTCTCTTTTTGAAAGAGATATCAGTTTTCGTGTTTGCCGGGTTAAGGGGTTTCCGTTTGGATGACCGAGGTGGTAAACGTTCCGGATGTTGCGTGATTTCTGCATTCATGTTTATAGGTGAATTATGTCGCCGGTTCCTATGCGGTGGCATACGTTGGGCATGGCTTTTTTGAAGGCTTTTGCTGCTTCGTCTCCGGTGCAATGGCAGAGCCCCACGTATGAGGGATGCAGCGCCGTGAATTCTTCGGTTGTTTTTTGAATTCGGTCTTCAGATGCGTTGAGTAGGTGGAATCCGCCTATGACTGCGTGGATTCTTGTTTCGTTCATGATTTTTTGGGCGTGTTTAACCGTGTTTATTATGCCGGAGTGGGCGCATCCAGTTATTACTACGAGCCCTTTGTTTTCGAGTTTTACGTAAAGGGCTTGGTCGTCGAGGATTAGGTCTTTTTCGAACCGGTTGTCTGTGACTGTCCAGAAGCCTTCTACATGTTCGTATGGTGTTCGTCTCGGGATTTCGCCGCTTGCAACGATTTCTTCGGCTATTGTTACGGGGTTTACCGCGTATACCAGCGTTGAGTACGCTTCTATCTCTGAGGTGGGGAAAGAGGCGCCTATTAGGCGGATTTTAGGTTTTGTCTTCAGCTTAACGCTAAAAACGTTTGGGTGGGCGATTATTGGGACGCGTTTTCCTATGCGTTTTAAGGCGTGAATTAGCCCGTTCACATGGTCATAGTGCCCGTGGCTCAGCAATATAGCGTCTGTTTCTTCCAGCGGTACGCTGAGACGTTCTACGTTGTTTATTAAGGCTTCGCCTGAAGGACCGGTGTCCATGAGGATAGATGTTTCGGTCTTACGTGAAGTTGCTTGGATGAACAGGGATAAGCCGTGTTGGGCTTTTAGCCCAGAATTTTTCTTTGCCAGCGAGTCTTCCACAAGAACGGTTATCTGAAGTTTTTGAACTATCTTGTTCGCCTCCCAAGTGTGCGTGTGTTTAACTCTAGTTTTGAAGGACTTATCTTTTTCTTTCGTGGGCGTAGTTGGGAGGGTTTGGAGTAAACATATATATTGTGGACTTTGAATAGGGTTTGCTTCTAAAGGCAATAAAGGAGCTAGAACGACGACGTCTATTGTTGATAAGCTGTTAAAGCTTAAACGGGAAAAGAAAGCGGTTATACTGGCGCATAATTATCAGCGTCCCGAAGTTCAGGACTTGGCGGACTATGTTGGCGACAGCATAGAGCTTTGTCTCAAAGCGAAAAACGAGAGGGATGCGGAGATAATACTCTTTGCTGCTGTGGATTTTATGGCTGAATCGGCTGCCGTGTTGAACCCGGATAAGAAGGTTTTGCTGCCGAGTCCCGGTGCGAGGTGTCCTATGGCGCAGATGTTGACGGTGGAGGAGGTTAGACGGTGGAGGAAGAAGTATCCGGAGGCGCCGGTTGTGCTTTATGTTAATACCTTGGCTTCGGCTAAAGCGGAGTGCGACGTCTGCTGCACCTCGGCTAACGCTGTTAAAATCGTGGAGTCTTTGGATGCGGACACGGTGATTTTCGGTCCGGACAGCAATCTAGCTGAATACGTGTCGGAGAAAACCGGGAAGAACGTTATAGCGATTCCTCCCGGAGGATTTTGCCCCACGCATCTGCTTTTTCAGCCCGAAGAAATTCAAGTCTTGAGGACGAAGTATTCGGACGCTGTTGTTGCTGTTCACCCGGAATGTTCCCGTGAGGTTCGCGGGTTAGCTGACTTTGTTGGAAGCACTTCGCAGATGTGCCGGTTCGCGAAGAGCACAGAGTTCAAAACCTATGTTATCGCTACCGAAGTGGGGCTGCTTCACCGTTTGAGGAAGGAGAACCCGGGGAAGGAGTTTATTCCAGCCTATGACGCTGTTTGTCCAAACATGAAGCTGAACACTGTTGAGAGGCTTTACTACGCGTTGCAGAAGGAGCAATATGTGGTTAGGGTGCCTGAAGAGACCGCAAAGAAGGCTCGGAGAGCCCTAGAAGAAATGTTCACAATAAACGCGCGTGTTAGAGGCGTCTAGCGTCTAGATGGCTGTTATCAATAGCTTCACGATTTTTACGCCTCTTTTCGTGGAAAGCTGGTCTTGGAGCGCTTTTATTTCTGAGGCTTCGCCTCTAACGGCGATGACTTCGAGGCAGTCTCGGTCTGTTAGATGCACGTGCATGGACGATGATATGAGATGAGTGTATTCGTGTTGTATGTGCGTTAACTCGTGTTCCAGCCCTTTAACTTCGTGGTCGTAGAGCATCATAAGTACCCCTGCATATGAGCCTTCTTCTTCACGTAGCCACTTGTGTTCGGAAATGAAGCTTCGAACAGCGTCTTGAATGGCTTTAGAGCGGCTTGTGTAGCCCATCTCCGCGGTTATTTTGTCAAACTCTTCGAGTAGGTCTGAAGGGAAGGTCATGCTTATACGGGTTATCTTGCTCATAGGGCGTCCCTACGTTACATGGTTAGGGAGTTAGCTGCATAAAGTTTTTATGGGTTAATGGTAATACGAGTTAATCTAAAAGTATTACGAAGTGAAAGGGGTATGACGTATTTCAAACCTATAGACGTGGCAGCAATAGGAATTTTCACAGCCCTCTGGATAGTGCTCCATACAACACTGGGACCATTAGGGTTCCGAATGCTCCACCTTCCCATTCTATGCGACGTGTCAGCCTATCTGACGCTTATACTCGTGGCTTGGCTAACAAACAAGTTTGGAACAGCTACTCTAACGGGCATTATAGGCTCGTTGGCAGTGTTTCTTTTGAGGGGGTCACCGCACATATGGGG
>QMXC01000166.1 GCA_003661945.1 Candidatus Bathyarchaeota archaeon
TGCGTCAACTCCCCCTCCTCCACCAATAAACGCCGGTGTGTAACCGGATAAATCATAACCGACATACACGCCCGCACTTGCATTTGCATTTTTCAAACTAAACGGATCGTTGAGTAAAATAGTGATTGTGTGATCAGGAGTATCAATACTGAGTTCAACATACATACCAGGGGTAATACCTCCAATTAAGCTCGGACCTGCAAAGATTGCGGCTGTGAGAGACGCACCAATACCTACATCACTGACATCTAAATCATAAATCATTTCAATTCCACACCCTCCAAGATCACAGAAAGGTTCAAGCATCATTGAGAATTGGGTGTCACCAGAAGTGACAGTCATAACACATTTTCCCAATGAGGCTTTTAGTTCTATTTTGTCAAAAGGAATTTGGATGTCTAATGAACGCTCGACACCATTATCATTAACAAGCGTACCCTCGCTGGTTTTTGTGAATGTTACTGTTTGTTCTTCAATGATGATGTTACTAATATAATATTGAAAGTTTATTATCTCTTCTGCAATCTCTTCTTCAGTAAAGTCTAATTTCGGGAATTTCTTAGCAAGTTCATTTTGGATATCCTGCCTTTCTTTATCTGTTAATGATGGATTATATATTTCCACAGCCTTATCCCAGTTATTAGATACGTAATCACTACTCTCATCATAGTACGAGGCGAGCTTTAGAATAATATCAAGATTTGCCTCTGGAGAAAGAGCATCTGATACAGTTGCACTTAATGCATAAACAGAAGCACCGCTGCCAAGTACGATTTCTTTTGTTCCATCTGTTCCTAAATCTGCAACATATACCTTGCCACTTCCTGAGTAGCTGTATTTCAATTTACCAGCAGAATTAAGAACATAGACTTTGTCTGATACAGCAACTATCTCACTTGCTCCATCATTATCTAAGTCACCAGCAAATGGGATTCTTGCTGAACTACCAGTTTGATATTTCCATTTCAAGCTTTTAGTATGCTCTAAACAATACACATTTTTATCACTTGACCCTGCTATTATTTCTCCTTTGCCATCAGCGTCTATATCTGCCGCATAAACTGAACTAACAGTGCCTGCTGTCGCATAAGTCCATACTACACCACCGTTTGAATTTAGCAGGTAAACTCGGTTATCCTGCGCGCCACATGCAATTTCTTTATCACCGTCAGCACCAACATCAAATGCATATATTGAATTGATTGACGAATGGTCAACACCAGAATGCCAGTACCACCTTTGAGTGCCAGCATTATAGTCAAAACCATTAGCATAAGCGGGTGCTTCTCCACCAACATTGTTTCCATCGAAAACCGCTACAGCACCTTCATAGCCATAGTCATTGTTAACAAATCCGGCTATGATCTCATTTGAGCCATCGTTTTCAAGGTCAGAAATTTCAATAGAATACATATAACCCGGATTCCAATATTCACCTTCTAATATACCATTTTCACCGAGTACACAAATACGACCTGGGAACCAGTAATAGTGCGTGGACCCCACTACTACTTCCTCTTTTGCATCGTTATCTACATCCCCTGCAATGATTACTCTAACGTTGAGCTTATTGTCTGGCCAATAATGTTTTGCTCCTGTTTGGAATGTCCATTGTAGATTCCCATTGGTATCAAATGCATATACCTTACCAAGGTCATTATAGTCTGTTCCAGCAATGACTTCTTTTATACCATCTCCATCTGTATCGGCTGCATAAACTTGAGTAACCGCACTGCCAACGGTTTTAGACCATTTTGTATTTCCATTAGAGTCAAGCAAATAGACTTTATTATCTCTCGTACCAGCAATCACTTCCTTTTGTCCATTATTATCTAAATCAGCCACAAACACAGCATTCACATTATCACTCAATCCTGAACTCCACAATACTGTAAGGTCAGCTACGTATTCAGCACTCACAGGTCCACTAATAACAACTAAAAAAGCTAATGCAATCGCAGTTGATATTGCCACAGTTCTTAATATATTTCCAGTCTTCTTCATAATTTTGCCCTCCAGTTCATTTATTTTTATTTTTCATATCCTATGCCTCCACTCACAATCATTTTTAGCCATCACCCAATACCCTCTTCCAGGTTCTAACATTGTAAAGCTCTCTGAGCCAGTAGCTTGCCACCATCCCCAATTATCGAAGTGGTCACACTTCTCGAACAATCCTGATGTAGTGTTGTATCTGTAGATAGATGTCAAACTGTTCTTTGGAGTTACATTTAATGGATCCCCCACTACTGATTCTTCACCTAACAATGCTTTTTCCATCGAGTACCATCCAATAAGGTTCCAGCCCTTTTTCACTGTTACATTCAAATCAAAAGGTGCAGTTCCTGTAAATGTCAAATTGCAATCGTTTTTAGCCATCACCCAGTATCCTCTACCGGGTTCTAATTTCGTGAAACTCTCAGAACCGGTTGCAGGCCACCAGCCCCAATTATCGAAGTGATCGCATTTCTCGAATAAGCCAGATGTGGTGTTGTATCGGTAGATAGATGTTAAACTGTTCTTTGGCGTGACGTTTAGTGGGTGGCCAACAACAGCTTCTTCGCCAAGCTCCCATGTGGTAAGGTTTAGAGGTATTGAAATAAGATTCCAGCCTGCTGTCAGTGAAACATAAAATTTAGTTAAATGTGCAATAAAGACTGTTGCATCAGGTTCTTCAGGCACTTCTTCAATATTACCAACATTATCTCTTGCAATACTGTAGAAAGCATAAGTGTGTCCTGGCTCTCCAGTAAACACTGTTGAATTATTTGTAGTGTGAGTTAGGTAAGGTAAGTAATCCCCACCATCCACAGAAACATAGATTGTGTAATCTCTAATACCTGAACCATTTTGGTCATCTTCTCCCGTCCAGTTCAGCTGAATGTTATAATCATCAATCACCTCAGCAGTTACATTACTTGAGGGAGGTAAAGCATCAATCGTATTAACCCACGGACCCTCTTTTGGTGCTGGATGCTCAAGTAGGTCGCCTGCCCAGTCAAACTCCACATAAGCCTGATTCTCAATCTGAGTTCCTGATGGCAATCCATCTTTGGGAGAAGCGGAGAAAGCCACCCATCCTATTTCATATCCACTATCTGTGATTGGTGGCAGGAAACCAGCCATTGGGTCTTCCGGTGTCTCCAGAGTCTCTGGGTCTAAAGAGCGGAATGTCCAGTTAATCACACCAGTCTCAGGATCAAATGTGCCTTCCACACTCACAATCAAATCCATTTCCGGTCGTGTGTCCACATAGATGTTGAAATACTGAGAGGGTTCAAGCTTGACAGTCCAGTTGAGGAATCCAATCTCTTCAAATCTGAATGTGCTCCAGTCAAGATTCGGATCCAATTGGTCTGTTACGAACACATCGCATGCTGGGGCTGTTGCATTTTCTTTGTTCCAGAA
>QMXC01000167.1 GCA_003661945.1 Candidatus Bathyarchaeota archaeon
TACTCATCTTAAAAGGCTTGTGGAACAGCGTCAACTTTAAAAACGCTGGTGCGGCCGCCGGGATTTGAACCCGGGTCGTCGGCTCGGGAGGCCGAAGTCCTACCAGGCTAGACTACGGCCGCGTTTGGAGCTGCGTTTCACGTGATAATAATTTGTTGGTTGGATAAAATTTATGTGGTTGTCTGTTTTTCTAATAGTTTCTATCTGGAAGGGAAGGGAATGCGGGATTTATTAGCGTCTGGGACATATTTCTGGCAGGGGAACGAGGCTTGTGCTTATGGTGCCGTGGTGGCTGGATGCCGGTTTTTTGCGGGTTATCCGATAACCCCGTCCAGCGAAATTGCTGAACACTTGTCGAGGCTTCTTCCCCTTGTCGACGGCGTTTTCATTCAGATGGAAGATGAGTTGGCTTCTATAAACGCTATAATAGGCGCCAGCTGGGCTGGAGCCAAAGCTATGACGGCTACGTCTGGACCGGGCTTCAGCCTAATGCAGGAGAGCATTGGCTACGCGTTTATGACCGAAACCCCATGCGTGATCGTGAATGTGCAGCGTGCTGGTCCTAGCACCGGGCAAGCGACAAAGGCGGCGCAGGGCGACGTAATGCAAGCTCGGTGGGGCACGCACGGGGACCATTCGGCTATAGTTTTGTCGCCGAATTCGGTTCAGGAAATGTTTGAACAGACCATCCGTGCTTTTAATTTAGCTGAGAAATACCGTGTTCCGGTTGTTGTACTCGCAGACGAGGTTATGGGACACATGAGAGAGAAAATCCATATCCCTCCTCTGGAAAAGATTGAGGTGATAAATAGGAAAACCCCCAGTAAGGGTGAAGACGTGTTTTTCGGTTTGAAAGAAGTTGCGCCTATGCCGGCTGTAGGCAAGGGATTTAACGTGGCGGTTACAGGTTCAACTCATGATGAACGAGGCGTGAGGTTTACGGCTGACCCCGAAGTGCACAGAAGACTCGTCACGAACCTCGTGAAAAAAATAGAGGACAACAAAGATGACATAATTGAGGTGGAAACCTACAACCTTGAAGACTGCGAAGTAGCCGTAGTCTGCTTCGGATGCACCTCGAGAACGGTCTACGAAGCCGTGGAAGAAGCAGAAAAGAAGGGGGTAAACGCTGGATACCTACGGCTCAAAACCCTATGGCCTTTCCCAGCTGAAACTGTACGGAGACTGGCGGAACACGTGGAGAAAATTATTGTGCCTGAAATGAACTTGAAGCAGATTTTCTACGAGGTTGAGCGGGCTGCCTGTGGGAAGGCGGAGGTCGTGTCGGTGAACAAGATTGGGGGCGGGGAAATGATATTTCCCGAGGAGTTGTTAGAGGAGGTTGTGCCATGACCGAGAAGTTTTCGGTGCAACGTTATCTGCGAGGGTTGAAGTTTCCGTTCTGCCCAGGATGCGGCAACTACACTGTTGCGAACAGTTTTTTGAGGGGTGTGCACGAGCTTGGATACGGGGATTTAGCTGGGTTTGTCTTCTGCAGCGGAATAGGGTGTGCAGCTTGGATTCCTTCGCCCTATTTTCTTGCTGATTCGATACATACGCCTCATGGGAGAAGCATACCAGTGGCGACGGGTGTGAAGCTGTTCCGGCCGGAGCTTAAAGTCGTGGTTTTCGGCGGGGACGGAGACCTCGCCGGCATAGGGTTAAGCCACTTGATACATGCGGCGAGAAGAAATGTGGACATAAAAGTCATAATGGTTAACAACATGGTTTACGGAATGACGGGGGGACAGGTAGCGCCGACAACGCCTTTCAGAACAGTCACATCGACAACGCCCTACAAGAGCTTCGAACGCCCCATAGACGCCGTGCGGCTAGTAGCATCAGCTGGAGCCAACTACGCAGCCCGATGGACGACTGCTCATCAAGAGCAGCTCAAAGAATCCGTGAAAAAGGCTTTGGAAACCCCGGGATTCTGCTTCATCGAAACAGTAAGCCAGTGTCCAACGGCGTTTGGGAGGAGAGCTGGATTCAAAAACGTGGCTGAAATGCTCAGATGGTTCAAGCAGAACTCGATACCGAGGGAAGAAGCGGAAAAGATGCCGCCGGAGATGCTTGAGGGAAAAATAGTTGTAGGCGAATTCGCGTATGGAAAGGCGCCGACGCTGAGTGAAAACATTCGTCAAATGGTTGTGGAGGCTCGGAAAGCATATGCCTAAACGTTGGGAAGTTAGGATAGCTGGACTCGGCGGTCAAGGCGTAGTTCTAGCCGGACAAATCCTCGGAAGAGCCGCAGTACACGACGGAAAAAACGCGGTTCAAACCCAGAGCTACGGAGCCGAAGCCCGAGGAAGCGCTGCGAGAAGCGAAGTGATAATTTCCGACGGTAGAATAGCCTTTCCGAAAGTCAGAAAATGCGACGTCCTCGTAGCCATGAGCCAGCAAGCGCTAGACAAATACATAGACAACTTGAAGGAAAACGGCGTGCTACTCGTCGACACGCTGGTCCGGCAAGTTCCCGATACACATGAAAAGCTATACCGAATTCCAGCTACAGAAACAGCTGAAAAAACGTTGGGAAACAAGCTTTACGCCAACGTAGTCATGCTCGGAGCGCTCGTAAAAGCAACCGAGATAACAAGCGTGGAAGCCATGCGGAAAGCCATAGCTGAAAGTGTGCCGAAAAAATTTCTAGAAGCAAACTTGAAGGCGTTCGAAGAAGGATTGAAACTGCTCTAGATTTCTTGTTTTTACACGGCTTTATCCTCGTTATCTATAAATAAGGGAAAATCATAGGATTAGAATTCCTCTCAAGAAAGGTTTCGGCAACGTGGAAAGGAAAGGCTGATTTAAATGCCTATGAAAGAGATGAAAACCGAAAATGAGGACTTCATAATCTTGGAACGTCGAGTGCTGCTGAGAAAATACAAGCTGACTTTGGATAAGCGCCTATGCGTCGGATGCGAAATATGCAGTTTGGCTTGCCCGAAGGAAGCCATCACCGTAACTAGGGTGGAGAAAACCGGAGACAAAGCGGTGAAACCGGTTGTTGACGTTGATATGGCTAAATGCCACTACTGCGGAATATGCGACGTGGTTTGTCCCTTCGGAGCAGTAAAAGTTACTTTGAACGACGAAAACATCATCTCAGTAGTGGAAAAGGAGAGCTTTCCACTTTTGATAAGAGACATAACGGTTGACACTTCTAAATGCAAGGTTGGATGCGTTGACTGCGAAGAGGCTTGCCCTCTCGACCTGATTAAGGTAACTGTGCTCACACCGGATGGAAAACCGGTAGAAAACTTGGAAGCTTTGAGCGAAGCTGAGAAGAAAAAGCTAAAGGTGAACGTTGAAATCGAAAAAGACCGTTGTCCATGCTGCCGTTTATGCGAATTTAAATGCCCAGAAGGAGCCATCAGCGTCCGCAAAATCTTCA
>QMXC01000168.1 GCA_003661945.1 Candidatus Bathyarchaeota archaeon
CCTGAAGGGTTTCCTCCCATCAAAGTACCAGCATAAACTATGCCGTCAGAGAAGGCTGGAGAAGCAAAAACCGTGGCGTTAAGTTCGATATCCCATATGTACTCGCCGTTTCTGACGTCCAGCGCATAAAGCCTTCCCTCCTCATTAGCGGCGAAAGCTATTCCTTCAAGAGATGTAGCCGGAGAACTGGTGGCTCGAAAGCGGAGGTCGTAGCTCCACGTTAACGTGTTGACTGCGGGGCCTATTCCCTCGGAAAACCCGTGATGCGCAGGGTTTTGACCGAATATTGGCCATGCTGGTTTCGCAGTTGGAAGCGCCTCAGTCTTTGAAAATTTGGATTCTACATCTTTCACAGGCGTCTGAAGGGGTCTGGGAATTCCCGGGAACGACGCCGAGGAATTGTATTGGACTAGGGGAATTGCTCCTCCGGCGACACCGTAGCCTCTTTGAGGTCTTTGCACGGACGTTGGCTTGGACTCTGTTTTGGTTATTTGATATTGCCCCAGCGAATAACGCACTGTCGTTCTATATGCGAAGCGAAAGATCTCGTTGGCGGTTCCCCATCCGTTGTTGTCGTAATCAGTTTCATTTCTTATTGCGCCTATAATTCCCAGCGGTCCGAAACTTGTTTGATTGCTATAACAAGCGTTCATGTGTCCAGTAAACCATCCCCAAGAACCCGGCATTAGGCACTGGGTTGACACGTTTAACCATCCGTTGGCTTTTTGGGTGGGGCAAGCAGCGGTTAACACAACGGTGCCAGGGTCTGTGAGATTCTGTATGTATCCTCCACTATAACATGAGTCAAGTATCACAATAGTCGAGTTCGAATTGCTTAAAGGTCCGGTAGAAGGATGCAGTAGCGCATCTAATTCATCATCCCATATCGGGCTGTACCCTTGAGCTTGCAATGCAGCTTGTATGCCGTATCTTAATCCGTTAGAAATAGGTTGCGTAGTCGTGTGCCCTATATAGTAGAAGACACGTATAGTGTAAGCCGGGTTTTCTCCAGAAAACGTCTGGTTCAAGAAATTTACTATCTCGTTTTTAATGTTAGCTTTGGTTGGAAGCCCTCTCCAGTATCTCTCAAACTCCGTTCCCGTGTAGTTTTCAAGGGAAAGAAGATGGATATAGACGTTATATCCGCTAGTGTTTTGCCAATTGCTATAAAGAGTTAAATTCTGAATCAAATGTCTCGCAGAATGCATATGCCAGCTGTCGAAATCTCCCTCCACAGCCAACAGTTTAAAAGTCACACTAGAAGGATTCTGCTGCAAAGTAAAAAGTTTACCAGCAATCGCCCGCCTCGACTCGACTAACACAGCAGCGAAAAAAATTGAAAAAACAAAGATGACAATCAAAAGAAAAGCCAAGACCTTACGTGAAACCAAACACCCACTCCCTTATTTTTATGCCGAATCCTAAACAAGGATTCACAAATAAAAACTCATTTGAGAAATAAAATTTTTATGGAAAAAACTATAGCGGAAAAACTTTAACCAGCCATTTCTCTAATTCTGCTGGGGCCCGTAGCCTAGTTTGGACAAGGCGCCGGCCTTCGGAGCCGGAGACCCTGGGTTCAAATCCCAGCGGGCCCGCTCCAAATAGTATCTGATTTCCAGCAAAAACAATTATGTTTCCGAATTGTTGTTCGTTTGCTCAGAGTTAGTATCCTCCTAGGATTTCTGCGGGTTCTTTTACTATTCCATCCAAGTTTCATTTTTTCATGTTGTTCTCAAAATACTCCGAAACTTTTTGCCTTAGCGTTTTTATATAGCTTTCGTGGTCATAAATCCATGAATTGTTCCTAAAAAATTCTCCTGAAAATGTCTGCCGGCATCTAACTCTCAAGTCTTGAATAGCATATTTGTAGCTTTTAACAAGTCTCATTCGTACCATACTGGACAGGGTATCAATGAAGTTTCGAAATTCATCTAAGGGTAAGAAAACTTCCACTACTAGAGCGTTTTCTCCGAGAATTTTTCCCATTGTTAAAACAAAAAATTTATCCAAAAGAGACCTTGTAAACTTTGCAAATGTTTCGTAATTGGGAAAGAATATTGCGAAGTACGCCATAACCGAGGGATTATCGCCATATCGCATCACAAAAATTTCATAGCCCTCAATAAGCTTCCTTTTTAAAATATGCTCCTTATAGTGATAGTAAGCCCTTTGACGATTTATGCCCAAAATTTCAGCTATTTCTGTTATGCTTTTGGTCGCATCTGATTCTAACCACATGAGCATCTGAACATCTATTTCATCAGCGCAAATAGAGTACGATTCTGGCTCCATCAAAGTATATGGCAAATCGGTTTTCTGAGTTTGCACTTCCTTTATCCAATCTTTCCAGCTGAAGACCCATTTTTCGGTCCGGTTATTAAACCAAGTAGACGTTATTCGTCCACCTTGAAAACATGTGGACCAGTAAATCTGAACATTCGATGCTACACCTAACTCTTTTATTAAATAGATAAATTCCTCAAATTCGTCGCAATGATCTGCCGGAACTGCGTAAACCGCTGTGCAACCTTCGCCGGTCCCAAAAGATCTACAGATATACATCCAGAACTCATTAATTTTTAGACAATCGAAAAGGAGTTGTTCCATACCTGGGTTTGCTTCTATAAAAATAACGTTCTTTTTCAAACCGATTTTTGTGTGATAAATAGAAGCATACATTCTCAGAAAAATCTGGGGTTTTGATTTCATACGTCTCAAGCGAAACTCCAGTGTATGTCGAGAAATCCCGACCGCCCTTGCAACATTCGAAAGGTTTCTCGGACCATATCTGCACAATGCTTCCAATATCTTTACATCTAAAGACGTCAACGGCGACCGCATTGCCTTCACTATATTCCTTTACTGTCTTCGCACTTATTTTTATGTTGGTCCTCCCGGACAATCTATCGGTATCCCTTGAGGGTCTGTTCCTTCATCGCCGTCCGTTGGTATAATATTGTGGGAGCCAGCTACATCGACATTAGCTTCTGTTGGTTGAGCTAATGCAAAATCAATTGTCAGAAGTGCCATGGATACACAAAAGATTAGACAGACCAGTACAATCTTTCCAGTTCTCACCTGTTCACCTCCTTTTACATTTTTTGGATAAAATATTTTTTTCACCAAAAATTTTTTAAAAGAAACACACACCTTATAACAACTATTCACTATACCGCTTCAATATCGGAGGCTGAAGCTGATGATAACAGAAAAGAAAAAGAAAATCTCGGCCACTGGAATTTTAAGTTGTAACCTTTTAGTAATAAACGACACAACAATTGAATGGGTTGATGCGAAGGAATTTAACTTGGCGGACCTGGCAAAGGCCATC
>QMXC01000169.1 GCA_003661945.1 Candidatus Bathyarchaeota archaeon
CGCTTTCAGTTGAAAACAGCAGAAAAATAGTAGAGGCTTTAGCAACTACTGGGGGAATCGCAACCTTTTCGCAGATACAAGCTCTTTCCGGCGTTAAGGGCTCCGTGTTGACGCATCATCTGAACAGTCTTCAGAATCTGCGGGTAATAAGAAGGGAAACTAAGGGAACGTATCGCTTTACTTATAAAACCCCTTTATGCTTTATTTTTCCAACAAAAACCAAGATTCCAATAGCTTACCTCGGACTACTTGGAAGAAAAGATTCAAGGAAAAAACCAGAGCCGCATGTTGCAATAGAGCTTCTTGAAAAAGAGAAACTGAAACCCAGCTTCACTTATGTAGTAACTTCACCAGAGGCGCTTAACGACTGGAAAAATCTAAAACTACCCTACCAATGGATACTGTGCTACGATGACGAAATAATTAATGTTGATGCAATAAAACAGAAAATCGCGCCTCAACTTAAAAGCTTGCTCAGAGAATACATCGTGATAATGGACTGCACATCTGCGACGAAGCCAGCGACAATCGCGTACTATGAACTCGCACAAAAATTGTGGGTTCCTCTAATTTACATATACGAAGAAACGAAACAGCTCAAATGGCTAATATCGCTGGAAACGATAAAGGAACGGTTATTGGAATAGGACGTTGTGTATTATGAACATTTCTGGACCTGTTGTTAGGAATCCGGCTACTGCGGCGTGGGTGTTGGCGATTAGTCCTGTTCCTACGTAGGGGACGCCGCAGTTTATCGTGCCTACGTCTACGGGTACTTTTAGCACTTCTTCTATGAGTTTTTTCTCTTCTTCTCTTATGAGGGGGTGGGCTAGGACTCCGTTGTTTGTGGCTGTGGCTAGTGAGCCTACGTAGGGGAGTCCGGCTATTTCAGCTGGGACGGCTTCTACGTCTAGGGTTTCAGATATCTGCTTTATTTCTCCGCTTTTTAGTCTTGGGTCGACTACGGCGCCTTTGTCGTTTGTTAGAACCATGTTTCCGTACGCGGTTCTTCGGGTTTCCATTATTGTTATGTTGAAGTCTTCGCCGCATGCTTCTTTTATGGCTTCAATTTCTTCTTCTCGTGTGAAGTGGGGTAAGAGTATGCCGTTGGAGTTGGCGCATGCTAGGGCGCCTACGACTACCGATTCGCCTATCATGGTTTGCACAAGCCGGGTTTTGAGCCATTTTCCAACTCTTTCAGCCTTGTGCCGCGGAATCTGCGGCGGGATTATCACGAGTTTTTCTGTCGCCAGAGAGTAGACGCCTATGCTTGCACTTCCGAAAAGGACGAACGTGTATATAGCCACTCACATTCTCCCTTTTAAGCGCCTCGGGCTAGGCTGGATAAACTGTGACATAGCCTTCTTTATCCTTAACCGCTCGAACTCTAACCTTTCTAGGCGGCTTCTCTGCACCTCGACGCCAAACATACTCGTTTAGCTCGTTGCTGATGATTACCCGAGGCTTCTCCTCCTCTTCCAGCTCTTCCTCGCCTTCTTCGAGGCGTCCCACCTTCATGTGGCGCTGAACAAAACTCCTAATTATCCGCATCGCCTTGGGAGCACGTCTCCGAGACGGCATGAGCCAAGCCCGTCTAAGCGGAATCGTGTAAATCCGCTCCTCAACAATTTCGATTTCCTCTTCTTCTTCACGTCGAGGTCTCCGCTCCTCTTCCTCGAGCTCCATTTCTTCTTCTGCGGCTTCGACCTCCTCTTCCTCCAGGGCTTCAGCTTCTTCTACCGTTTCTGCACCCTCGATTTCCTCTTCTACTTTAGCCTCTTCTTCGGCGCCCTCTAGCTCTTCTGCGGCTTCCTCTTCTTTTCCAATTGCTTCTGGTTTTTCAGCTTCACTTTCAGCCTCTGCAGTTTCAGCTTCCTCTATTTCTTTTTCTTCCGAAGTCTCTTCAGGCATTTTCCGAACGCTCCCTCTTTTCACGTGTTTAGGCTTTTATTTTTCCTCTTCTCCAGTGCCGCCTTTTAGGGTGGGTTCTAACCTTTCCAACGGTTTTGGACACCACCCATGACGGGACGGATTGGCACTGTTTTCCCGCTTTTATGAGCCTTCTCTTCTTCGCGGTAGGCTTGTTTCGCGCCATTTTCATATTCTCCTTATTTTTATGTCTCGTTTTTGGGCTTGCAGCTGGGCGAGTATGGCTTTGAGCTGTTTATCTCCTAAGGGTATGGGCAAGCGTCCCTGTTGGGCTAGCTGGATTAGCTGAAGCTCCAGCTGCGATGCGAATTCGGGGCGAACCATTTTTATGTTCGTAAGCCTCTGCCTAGCTTCCGGGGTTAATATGCGCCTTAGTATGGCTTGCTTCTGAAGTTCCAGCTGTTGCTGAGCTTGGGCGCGGCGTTGCTCCTCAGCCAGCCGTTGCTGAAGCTCGAGAAGTTTTCTTCGACGTAGCTCCTCTAACTCTGCTTCATCTGACATTTCAGCTTCTTCCTCCAGCTTTGGCTTTTACAACAGTTTTCTCTACTTCTTCGGCGAGCATCTCCAAGAGCTTGCGTCCATCTCTGGTCAGCCTTCTACCTTTGTTTTGGAATTTCTCAACGAGCCCCGCGGCTTCGAGCTGTTGAAGCGCCTTGCGCAGTATGGCTCCTCCAGCTTTGACAGCGTGTTCGGGTCTAACGCCGTAGTCTTTTCTTCCACCGTATTCGCCGCGTAGCCGCTCAACGCCTAACGGTCCGTGAATGTACAGTTTGCGGAGTAGAGAGGCGCAGCGGACGTACCACCAATCCGGATTTTGTGGTGGACGTTGGGCGTGGGCGCCTGTTTTGACGTAGAGCGCCCACGGTGGAGGCTCCACTTCGTCCACGTTTTCTTTTAGGTGTCTAGCCAGCTTTTCTATGAACGCTTCAGCTGGAACATCGTAAGGTGTAGTCAACATCCCATTCTTCCTTGAGGTTTCCTTAATAAATCAAGACGCCTCAATATAAAGGCTTTCACTTTAACTTTTCCCTTTTACGACGCTTTATAGGTATGCGCATATGCCCGCCGCACTCCAGACAAGTGATGACAACGTGCGGCTCTCGCCTAGGCTGAAGCCGAACCCGACAGTTGACGCCGGGAAAAATGAAGCTTTTGCAGTGCCTACATATCATTCGGCGGTAACTCCGCGGTAGCCGTATTCTAGCAGCCATAGCTATGCGCCGGGCTATCGCAGCGTAGCGTTGGGCTAGATGCGGGTCAACACGCATGTTTTCCTTTGCGAGTTCGAAAAGCCTTTGTACACGGCCTAAAGCGATTTTCCGGGTTTCTTTGTCCATTTCTAAGAGTTCCCTTGAACTGTCCAAGTAATTGGGAACTTTGGTTA
>QMXC01000170.1 GCA_003661945.1 Candidatus Bathyarchaeota archaeon
AAACGGTAATACCCATTGTTTTTCGCCGCTGGAATGTCCACTCGTTGGGAATCTAGAAGATAGGTGTCGTCGTTGTCTATTTCTAAAATGCATGAAACTTCGCCGGGGAACCCTGGAGGCTCTATAATTTCGAGTTCAACAATCGCTAACAACCCGTCGCCGTTGAAGCCTTCCGCTCCGCCTATAAGGCTGTCACCTATTTTTACGTACCCATGATACATAAAAGGCGCAGGTTTAACTGATTCTTTGCCGTAGAAAACCCAGCTGGAATCCCAGGTGGGCAACCATGCGTTTGTGGCGTTTAACAATTCAGCATCGTATACGAATTTTATGTCATACGTGTAGAGGTCTGTAACATTAAAAATTTGGAGGGTAACGTTAAACCTGTGACCTACCGAGGTAACGTTTGTGTAGAAGACGAAGTGCGCCTCATTTGTGCTTGGGTTGATAACCGAAATTGCCGCGGTATCGCATCTCGAGGGAACGGGGAGAGTTAGGAAAGAGAGAATTAGAGTAAGCACGTAAAGAGTTACTTTCACTAAGTTTATTTTTGATTGTTTCATTTGCAGGCACCGCGTTGAAGGACGAAAGTAAATGAGAGAAAATTAGGCATAAAAGTTTACCTTGAAAATGAAAAACGGGGACTTGTTAAGAGTAGATGACGCCGAAATATTTGGCGACCCATCCGATGTCTCGCATGTTTACTTTTTCGTCTCCGTTTATGTCAGCTATGGGGTTCCAGTTTGGTATGCCGGGGCTGGAGCCGAACGCGCGTGCAACAAGGGCTATGTCTCGCATGTTTACCCTGCGGTCTCCGTTGAGGTCTCCGGGTCCTGTTGGAATCAGCCGTATTTGTTGTGTGCTTTGGTGGTAATGGAAGTTTACGAAGGAGTGTGTGGCGTTTTGTGTTACTTGGTTTGCGGTGAGTGTAGCGTTGACTTTGACGACGAAGTATGATGTGTTCATGAAGGCTTTTGGGATTGAAACGAGGCATGTTCCTGTTGTTCCGTCGGGTCCTGATGCTGTGAAGGTTATTTCGTCGAGGGTTTCGTTGTATTGGAAGTCTGAGATTGTTGAGTTGCTGTAGATTATCACGGTGTATTGTTGTCCGTTTTTGGATGCTGTGAAGGTGTTGGGGTTCCAGCATTCTATTGTCGCTGTGTCTTCTGCTTGAAGCTTGTCTTGGTAGGTGTAGTTGGGGTAGGTTTCGTGGGAGCTGACGTTTCCGGATATTGTTCCGGACGCTCTTACCGTGATTGTGTATCTTCCCGGGGTTGTGATTTTAACTGTCCAGTTTATCTGTGTTGTGCTTCCTGGGGTGAAGGTTCCGGAGTTTATTGGTTCGCTTGGGTTTCCTTCTACGAGGGTTGTTCCGTCGGGTAGGATTATTTGAGCTGTTGCTGATGATGCGGTGTATTGTTGGTTGGCGAAGGCTTGGGGTGTTGGGTAGGTTATGTTGGCGGTTATGAGGAATAGGTCTGGTTCGAGGAGCTGGATGTTGCATGTGAGGTTCCATGGGTGTACGAATATTGCTAGGTTGCTAGAGTAGGACCATAGGGTTTGGAATTCTGTGTTGTTTATGGCGGTTTTTGGTCCGCCGTAGGTTCCGCCCCATGCTGTTTTGTTCCATGGGTCGTGGAGGAATATGTGTGTTTCATTGTAGCCTACTGCGACTCGGTAGTGGGGTTGCTGCATTGAGAGGTCGTACCATGTTGAGACTATTACTGGGTATCCTTGTCTGATTGTGTCTTTGAGCTGGTTTAGGGTTAGCCCTGTTTTTTCGATTGCTCCGTAGCCGTATTTTCTTAGGGTGTAGCCGGTTATGTTTTCGGGCATTTCGTCTCCTTTTGATGTGCTGAGGTTGCTGAAGTGGGCGGCTCTTCTTAGTTCGTCGGGGTAGGTTATGTTGGGGTGTGTTCTAGCTGCTTCGGCTATTTCTTGTTGGGGTATGGGTTCGCCGTAGTGGTCGAATATCATTTGGAGGGCGGCGGGTCCGGAGTAGTAGGTTTTTTCTTGGGTGTGGAAGGGTATTGTTAGTGTGGTTTCTGGTGAGTATATTGTTGCTGTTGCGTTTATGCGTTGGAAGGGTATGAAGTTGCCGTCTGGGTCTTGGAGGTAGGTGCCGTTGATTAGTTGGTTGGGGTTTATGAGTTCTAGGGGGGAGGTTCCGGGGTTTAGGGCTTTGAATTGGATTTGGACGAGGTTTCCGGAGCCTGTTATTCCGGTGGTTGTGTCTAGGGCTGTGAATTTTACTACTAGTCCGTTGTTGTTGTCTATTATTGGGTTGGGTGAGATTGTTGTGTGTCCTGCGAATATGTTGTCTGGGGGTATGGTTACTTGGGTGCAGTTTATGGTGGTTGGGTTGTATTTTAGGGCTATTTGCCATGTGTTGAGGTTGGTTACGTTTTCGATTTTTATTGTTATTGTTATTGTGTCTGTGGGGAAGGCTTGTGTTTGTTGGGGGTCTATGTAGAGGGTTGTGTTTTGGGCTGTTGCTTGGGGGATGGTGAGGGCTACTGCTGCTGTGATGAGTGTTAGGAACATGAATAATATTATGGGTGTTTTCGTTTTTGTCCCTCCTCCTTTTATGGGATTGCTTCTTTTCCGTAGTTTCTGGCTACTATTGCGACGTCGCGCATGTTGATTTTTCCGTCGGGGTATAGGTCGGCTATTGGGTTCCAGTTTTCGTCGCCTGGGTAGCTTCCGAAGGCTCTGGCTACTAGGGCTATGTCGCGCATGTTTACTTTTCCGTCGGGTTCTCCGTCTGGTCCTGTTAGGTCTCCTACGAGGATTACTTCGAAGGTTGTTGTGTTTTGGGCTAGGAGGGGTGGGTAGTAGCTTATTACGTGGACGGTGTAGTTGCCTAGTTTGGCGTACATGTCGGGTATGCGGAAGGTTATGTTGTATGTGCCTTCTTGGGTTGTTGGGGTTGGTGGTTGTGTGCCGCCGCCTGATTCTATTTGGAAGGTTGAGGTTTTTTCTGGGCAGTATGCGAATCCGCCGTTTGCGGGGGTGTCTGTTAGGAGGTTTGCGGTGGCGAGGGCTGTTCCTGTTGGGGCGTTATCTGGGATTTCGAATACGGGCCATACGGTTATTGTTTTTTGTTCTTGGGCTTGGACTGTGCCTTCCCAGATTTTTTGGATTCCGAAGGGGATTTCGTTTCCGTAGAAGGCGTTTATGTAGAGTTTGGCGTCGTGGGTGGTTAGGTCGTGGTTTTTGATGGTTACTTTGAAGCCGAGGTATTCGCCTCGGTTGAATGTTGTTTTTGGGTTTCCTCCGGAGTCGGCTGTTGTTAGGTT
>QMXC01000171.1 GCA_003661945.1 Candidatus Bathyarchaeota archaeon
CCAAGCCTTGGCGTTCTTCGCGTTATACTCGAACGCCCAATTCAGATACAACAAGCTGGAAAGCGAATATGAAGAATACATGGCGTCCTACGAGAAGCTGCGAACTTCGGTTAATGTGCATTCTATGCACCCTACAGAAGATGAGAAAATGCTGGTCACTCCGGACGACGAGGCGGTGAAAAAGGTTGTTCACCAAGTAACCGGTGGATGGAGCAACCCTTCAAGCTGGGACGAGTTCTGGAGCGACGTGAAAGCCATGTATGAATGGGTTGAAAGCAACATAGAATATCGAAGCGACCCGTATTTCCCCGTGCTTCCGGAAAACCCGTCGCTGCCAACCGCCATGTCGGAAGACCTTTGGCAGTTCCCGAACGACACGTTAAGAATCAAAGCTGGAGACTGCGAAGACATGGCTATTCTGCTGTTAAGCATGATTCGCTGCTACGTAAGAGGCGAATACGATGCCTACTGCATCGTGGTAACCCAACACGTAGCGGTTATGCTACCCGTAGAAGAGCATGAAATATGCATCCTTGACCCAGCGACCCATTACACGACCAACACGGGATGGCCCGCTTACAAGCTGACGTCTGAAGACGCGAGAACAGAGATTTATAAATGGCTGGATTACCTGAACATAGCAAATGTTAAGGTAGAGTGGTTATTCTCAGACTCGGCTTGGATGTCCTTTTCCGGAACAGAAGACTTCTTGGACTGGATTTACGGGTAAACGTCTGCTCGTTGCTTCGAGGCGAGGGAGTTTATAAGCTGGTAGACTCTGCAGCGTTTGCAGTCTTCGTATTTGGTTTTGTCGCAGTTTTTGCATAGGAGGCGGTTCAGCTCTTTCAGTTCGGCGTTCATGTTGATTTTCTCCTCCTCAATAAAGCGTATCTGAAACCTTAATATACTGGTTATTTCCATCAGCGAAATATTCCGCGAAAACCCTATCGCATAATAGCAATGTTTATAGGAGCAGCTATAATAACGGCTATTCAAACGCGAAACGAGGCTCGAACTCTTTTGGAAAAGGCAGCTGTAATTTTGGCTGGAGGAAGTTCTAAGCGTTTTGGACAAGACAAAGGGCGCGTAATGCTTGCTGGAAAACCCTTAATTCTCCACGTGGTCGAAAAGGTTTCAGGCTTAGTGGATGAACACGTGGTCGTTGTTAGTTCGGAAGCGCAGAGAGAAAGTTTCAGCAAGCTTTTGCCGGAGAACCGTGTAGTTGTGGATTCGACGGGGAAGCAGTCGCCTCTCGTAGGGGCTTTCTCTGGGTTTCAACACGTTTCCGGCGAGTATGCTTTACTTCTTCCGTGCGATGTGCCGTTTGTTTCCCGAGATGTGGTTTCGCTTCTGCTTGAAATCTGCGGTGGAAGGGCAGCGGTTATTCCGAGATGGACAAACGGTTACATCGAGCCTCTTCAAGCGGTTTACGCGGTGGAACCAGCTATCCAAGCGGCTGAAGAAGCTTTGGGTGAAGGAAAGCTGGATATGCGTTCGATGATTGAAAAGCTGCGGGGAGTCAGATATGTTTCCACGCTTGTTCTTCGACAGCTCGACCCGCAGCTACTAACCTTCTTTAACGTGAACACTCCTCTGGACTTGAAAAGGGCTGAAAGCCTAATCCATGCGAGAGGGAAAAACCGTGGAAAAAATAGAAATATTCGGCGTTAAAGGCTTGCCTATAATACGTGAAGGCGACGACCTCGCAAGGCTCATATGCAGCGCGGCGGAAAAACAGGGAACCCCCTTACGCGACGGCGACATAATCGTCGTCACCCACGTTGTTGTCTCCAGAGCCGAAGGCAACGTCGTAGACCTAAAAACTGTCAAACCCTCAAGGTTCGCTGAAAACGTGGCTCGGAACACTGGGAAACAGCCAGAGCTTGTCGAGGTAATATTAAGGGAAGCGAAGGGCATAGTGCGCATGGGAAACCGAAATCTCATAACCGAAACGCGTTACGGGCTTATCTGCGCCAACTCGGGCGTAGATAGGTCGAACGTGCCGGGTGAAAATATGGTTGCGTTGCTTCCGGATGACCCGGATAGAACAGCGAAAGAAATCCGGAAAAGGATTAGGGAGCTTACGGGAAAGGACGTGGCGGTTATCATTTCAGACACGCATGGACGCCCCTTAAGGGAAGGCGAAATAAACATCGCCATAGGCGTAGCGGGCATATCACCCATACGAGACCGAAGGGGAGAAAAAGACTTGTTCGGCTATACTCTTCGAATAAAACGCACAGCCATAGCTGACGAGCTTGCTTCAGCAGCGGAGCTCGTTATGGGACAAGCCGACGAGGGAATTCCAGCAGCTATAATCCGCGGATACGCGTATCCGAAATCTGAGGAAGCGACAGCGGCCGAGCTCGTGAGACCGAAGGAGAAGGACTTGTTCATATGAAGGGGCGCTAGAGATACACGTCGATCATGTTTGCTCTCATAAGCATTAACATGACCGCTAGGCTTATGATGAGCTCGCCTACGAGGTATGTGCCGTTATAAACGGCGGAAGCAACCACGCCGTCTATGGAGAAGCTTGTGAAAAATATTATTCCCGCTAGAAAGGAACACACGAATCTTCCGGCTATGCCGAAAACCACCCCGACTAGGGGATACTTCTTCCAAAGCCCGGCTAAGCCTAAGGCTGCAAAGGCTAAGGGATAATCCAGCAACGCCTGAACCGGATGAACAACATACCCGCCCATAGACATGTTGATAAGCCCGTAAACGGCTCCAGCGAACATTCCAGCTGCTGTTCCCCGCCTCAAGGCGAACCATAAAAGCGGGACAAGCCCAGCTACGGTTACGGAGCCGCCTTGAGGCATTGTGTATAAGGGAGGCAAGATTTCCCTTAGAATCACAGTTAAAGCCACGGTTACCGAAGCTTCAGCCAGCACTTTTGTAGAGAAAAAACGGTCAACCATTCTTCTTTCCGCCCAATTAGTGTTTACTGATTCCAAGATGATAAGCGTTATTTATTTACGTGTCTTCTTCCTATGCATAGCAGTTCAAAACAGGCTTTAAACGAGCGTAAAAGGGCATGAAAGCGCTACCGAAACGTTGCAACATACTTGAAATGGAGCTGAAATGGCAGAAGAAATGGGAAGAAATGGGAATCTACCGTTTCGACTGGGAGGACACTACACGCCCCACTTTTAGCATAGACACGCCGCCGCCATACCCTTCGGGCGACTTTCACATGGGAAACGTGTTGAACTGGACATACTTCGACATACTCGCACGCTACAAGCGGATGCAAGGCTACAACGTCCATTTCCC
>QMXC01000172.1 GCA_003661945.1 Candidatus Bathyarchaeota archaeon
GCTAGGCTTAACTTCTGCAAGCTTCCCCTCAGCGATAGCTGTGGCTTTCCTCAACGTTTCAAGCTTGTCCTCTCGAATTTCCCCAACTACGCGCACAGCTAGCCCTGGGCCTGGAAACGGCTGCCGTTCAGCAATTTCGTCAGGAATCCCTAAATATTTCGCCACTTTTCGCACTTGGCTCTTATAAAGCTGAACAACTGGTTCAACGACTTTGAAGCCGAAGCGTTCAGCTGGGCTTATGCCTATTTGCTCAAGCACGTTGTGCTGTGTTTTTATTTTGCCCTTGGTTTCTAAAATGTCCGCGAGTATCGTGCCCTGCACGAGGAAGCTGCATCCTTCCTTCTCAGCTATTTCGCTTAGAGTCTCGTAGAAAGTTTTTCTAAAAGCCTTCCGTTTCTCTTCAGCGTCTTTTAATCCCTTAAGAGCATTTAGGAACCGTTCTCTAACCTTAACTATTTTTACCGGCAGGTTTATAGGCGGCTTCGATAGGAGTGCAGCGACCTTTTCCGGCTCTTCCTCTCTCATGAAAGCGTCGTCAAGCATAACGCATGTTAAACGGTTTCCTATAGCCTTGTAGGTTAAAACAGCGCTTGTAACGCTGTCAACGCCTCCTGAAACAGCTACCAATGCCTTTTCATTTCCCACGGTTTTCCGGATATACTCGATTCGAGCTTCAACAAACTTTTCTGGGTCAACTTTGTTCACTTGCCAGCGCCTCCCTCTTAAAGCGTCTTGATAGTTATACGCTTTGATTTATTACGTTTACCATCGGATTTTCCGCAGTCTTTGCAATAAACATGTAAAAATCGAACTATGCTCTGAAAGATTTTCTGTATTTTTGTAAACTTTCACGGGTTTCCCATGTTTTTCGGAAACGGTGCCTTCATGCATTTCCCGGTTTAAACTTTTTGAGATACTTCGAAATAATATCTGTTATCCGTAAAGCATTAGGGTTTGGTGTAGAGGCCGTGGATATCAAAGAAATCAAATCTTACATCGAAGCTGCGAACGAACTTGGAGAAAGCTATCGTGAAACATTAGGCACCGTTGCAGAGGCATCGCGTGAAGTCAACGAGCTTCGGAAGCTTTGGAAACAAGAAAACAAGTCGCAGTGCATATCTCTGGGTTTAGCCTTAATCGCCCTACCAGACCCCTTCATAGTCACAGACCTAGCTGGAACAGCACTTGTGACTTTCGGGCTTATACAGCATAAAATCAAAACGTCCGGATTATACCTCGAAGATATACAAGAGACGTTTCCGAAACTCCTGAAGGAGTTGCAGGAAATCCGGGCTAGTCTGGTTTAACTCGTGAGTGGGTAAACTCTATATTTACAACATGTTACATGCATAATATGCCATTCAAGACTGGGAGGAGGGAGAAAAATGAAACTCGTAACCGTACTCTTACCTGAAGCATATCTCGAAGGGTTAGACGAGCTGGTGCGCGCGAACCTTTACCCGAGCAGAAGCGCTGCTATTCGCTCAGCGGTTAGAGATCTGCTCAAAAAGGAGCTTTGGGGTAGAAAATAAAGGAGGCACGCCATCCAAATTATTGAATTGTGGCTGCTGCGCAGTAGCTCAAACCTGGTTGGCTAAGTCCCTAAGCTTCTTCGCGTTTTCGCCGGGTTCTTCTGAAAGGGTTATGCTTCTTCCCACAATGAGGAAACGTGCCCCAGCGTTTAAGGCTTCTCTGATTTTTCCTCCTTGAACGCCTATTCCCGGCGAATAGATTGGTACTTCCTCTCTTAGCATCTGGTGGATTTCCCGTATTTTTTCCGGATAAGTTGCGCCTACCACTGCTCCGTCTGCTTTCCATTTTAACGCTTTTTCAGCAAACACCGCGTATTGAGGAACGAGTTTTCCCGACTCGGTTTTAACCGTTTGTCCATACCCTTCGTATGCGGCTTTGTGGCTCATGTAAACGAGCAGTATAACGCCTTTCCCGTTTTTCTTCGCAGCTTCGAATACGGGTTTTAAGCCTTGTTCCCAGCCGACGAACGGGTTCGCCGTTACGGCGTCGAATCCTGCATCAAAATAGTGTTGAGCTACCACTCGGTTTGTGGCTCCTATATCATTTATCTTACAATCCATTATCGTTGGTAAGCCATAATCTTCCGCTCGTTTTACGATTTTCTGCAAGTCGTTAAACAGTCCGAGGGGAAGCACGAGATGTCTGTTGATTTTAACGGCGCATACGTAGGGCTCGACGTTTTCAAGTATTTCCGTAGCTTTATTCAGTAGTAGTTCTCTCTTTTGAGGTGGAAGGTCGAGTGCTAAAACGATTTTGGAATTTCTAGCCTGCGTCGAAGCCTCGATTTTTTCTTTGAAGTTCACGTCTTAAGCCTCTGAAGAACTTACGGTTTGAAAACTTTTATGGCTTCTGCTTCTCCTCCCGAGGTCATTTTTATGAAGGAAATGGCTGTTTCCACGGCGCTCTGCAATTGCTGCTCTGAGATTCCAGGGGCGCCGTACCCGACTATCATCACTTCCTTCGTGTCTGCTGTGATTTTTGTAGCGTCTGCATCCCGATGAGGATAGATGCACAAAATTTGTGTTTCGTCAGCCAGCACAAGCATGTTGCTTTTCAGTTTAATGGGCTTTTGCATTCCAATTCCGAGGAACTCCTCGTTTTCCCTTGAGAAACGCAGGTGCAACGGTAGTTTTAGCAGCTTTAAGTCAAACCCGCTTAACGGAATTATAGTTTTCAAAGAAGCCAAGTTGTAGGCGTCCACAACCGTGGATATCGCTGGCAAAGGTTTCCCGTGTAATACTCGTCTGAGCAAAGCTTCCCCTGAAGGACGCGTCTTAGTTGGGTCTATGTCAAGTTTCCAGTAAAGGTCACGGTAAGCTCTCACGACTGGGTTGTCTTTAAGCTTTTCAACCGTATGCTCACGCCGAGCCTCTGTTATGACTTGCCTTTTCAACTCCTCTATTTTCGGGCTGGCTCGCTGGTTCTTTACTCCTCGGACTACGCCTATGCAGAGGGCGAGCTCCGGAAACCTCTCAATCACCACTCGGCTCCAATTAACGCTTAACTCCAACCTTAGCTCCTCCTTATTATCGTCGACAGCAATACTAATTGAAGAATAAAGATAAACCTTTAATCTTGAATGGTTCTCATTTCTCCGCGATAGCTATGATTAAGATTGGATGTTGTGGCTATCCAACTTCAATGAAGAAATATTACGGTCTATTCAAGCTCATAGAGTTGAACACGACTTTTTACCAGTATCCACGTTTTTCCACGGTTGAAGGCTGGAGGCAAAA
>QMXC01000173.1 GCA_003661945.1 Candidatus Bathyarchaeota archaeon
AAAGGAAAAAGCATAATCCAGATAAGACGGAAACAGCTAGGCTTAAAACTGAAATTTGATTAGGAGCCGCCCTTGTGTGCTGCGCTAGTAAACGCGCCATGGGCCGGGAGATTTTCCGGTTGATGCTCTGCGAAACTATGCCGTCCCATCCTTTCGGCATGGTTAGTGGGTGCTCCTTAGGATTTGTTCGGCTAAAGCCACGTCTTCGAAGGTATCGATGTCCATCCAGAAGTTTCCGGAAACGTTGCAAGCCCACAGCGGAAAACCCTTTCTAATCATCTGTTTCATACATTGGCTGATGGCTAGGGAGTTGCATGTGCCGCTCATCTGGTCTATAACGGGAAAAATTCTTCGGTTGAGAAGAAACACGCCGGTGTCAACAGCGTTCCATGCGGGAATGTTTTTACCTATATCTCGAATGTAGCCGTCCGCGTCTACTAGAACTTTGGTTGCCTCCGCCAACCGTTTCGAATCGTGAATATACTCGTCTACGCAGAGCAGAGGCGCATGGCTCGCGTTTTGCAATGCGCGGGTTATTATTTCCTCGCTTACTAGGTGGTCAGCCATGGTTAGGAGAAACTTATCGTCTCCTTTGAGGTATCTTTGCGCTGCGCTTATCGAAGTTGCGTTACCGCGGCGGTAGGAGGGGTTATAGCAGCAATGGATTTTCACGCCGAACTTTGACCCGTCGCCGAGGTAAGCGCGGAGCACGTGCTCCATATATCCCGTTACGATTATGCATTCTTCTATTCCAGCGTTCCTTAACGTGCATAAAATATGGCTGATTAAGGGTTTGCCGTTGATGCGGACCAGAGGCTTCGGAAACATCCTCGTGAAGGGTGACAGCCGTTTTCCACGTCCAGCAGCGATTATCACCGCCTTTATCTTTGTCATCGCTATCGTTCCCGTTTTCCTTCAATGAACTCTTCAACCCACTGTCGGGCAACGTGGTCGGGCACTTGTTTCGGCGGATGCTTGAACGCGTAGGCAGATATGCTTATCAGCTGCCCGCCTATTCCGCGGTCTAGGGCGAGTTTTACGGCTCTTATGACATCGATGACCATGCCTGCGCTGTTAGGCGAATCTTCAACTGCGAGCCTAACGTCGATGACTACCGGCGTGTCGCCGAATTTCGTGCCCTCCATGCGGATGTGGCAGACTTTCGTGTCATTCAAGAACGGAACGTAGCCGCTGGGTCCAGCCCAAGCTGACACGTCGTAAGGCACGAGGCTCGTCACGGCTTCAGTCTTGCTAATCTTCTTTGTTTCAAGCCGGTGGTCATCGGTCATATTGAGAAAGTCCGTGTTTCCACCGACGTTTAGCTGATAGGTCTTCAGTATTTTCACTCCTCGCGAAACAAGCGTATGCGCAAGCGCACGGTGAACTATGGTGGCGCCTACCTGGCTTTTGACGTCGTCTCCAGCGATTGGTAAGCCTTTCTCTTCGAATTTTCGGCTCCATTCGCTGTCTGAAGCGATGAACTCGGGTATGCAGTTGACGAAGGCGCATCCAGCGTCCAACGCCGCTTGAGCGTAGTATCGCGAAGCCTTGTAGCTTCCAACGGGTAAAAAGTTGATGAGCATGTCTGCCTTCGCTTCGCGGAGCACTTCAGCGACGTCCACGGGCTTAACCACGTTTTCATCGTAGACTCTAAAGGGCTCGCGCATGTGAGGCGCAACGCTGTCAAGGATCGGCCCAGGCATCACTTCAACGCCTAGCCGTGGAACCTCTGCGAATTTTACGCAGCAGTTAGGCGGAGTAAATATGGCTTCCGCTAGGTCTTTACCTATCTTGTCTCGGTTAACCTCGAAGGCAGCCACGAACTCCACGTCTTTTATACGGTAGCCTCCGAAATTAACGTGCATCAGCCCTGGAATTCGGTCGTTGTCATCCGCATTCCTATAGTAGTGGACTCCTTGAATCAGAGCAGACGCACAGTTACCTATACCTGCTATGGCTACACGTATGGGCATAAATCTCCCTCCTCCCAAACTACAACAGACAATAGTTTCAAAGGGAATTTCCAAATGATGAAGATTCCAAATAAAGGCAAAAATATCTGTGACGAAGACAAAAATATAAATTTTACGGAAATCAGCCCCAAAAACTCCTCACAATAAAACGATAAAAACTAGAATTCGAAATAAAATAAATATCATCACTTTTATTCTGTTAACAAGAGGAGATTGTTTTGTCTCGAGTGATTATTGTGCAGTATGATCCTCGATGGCCAAAATTATTTGAGGAGGAGAAATGCAGAGTTCTTAATGTAGCAGGAGAAAAAATTTTGGCCATTGAGCACGTAGATAGCACGGCTGTGCCTGGTTTAGGGGCGAAGCCAATAATTGACATGATGGCGGGTGTCCGAGGACCTGCCGATGCAGAAGAGCGTATTCCAAGGCTGAGAAAAATCGGCTACACGAATTTTACGCCGCAACCCGAATGTTCAGATAGATATTACTGTTGCGGAAAGGGACCTCATAGCGTTGGGTATCACTTGCACCTCGTAAGATTCGAAAGTCATGAATGGCAGAAGCATCTGCTTTTTCGTGACTATCTTCGGTTACATCCGGAAACAGCCCAGCAATATTATAGATTAAAGAAGAATTTGGCGGCAAGATATCCTTATGACCGCGAGAGTTACACACGAGCCAAGACTTCGTTCATCGAATCTGTGATCACCAAAGCTTCTTTAGGGCCAACAAGAACCTAAGCCTTCACACTTCTTTACACATCTACTCTTTCTCTCGCCACAAACAAAACAGATTTTGTTGTTCCGGGGTAGGTTTAAATGTCGGTTTAAAATATAGGGATTTAAGTTTCCCTCTTCACTGCCCGCGTGCAGGCTGTAAGTTTGAGCTTATACTTTCCGCAGAACAAAAAAGAGCAGTTCAATATATGTTGTACTCATCAATCTTAATGCGATGCCACTCAAACTCAGGAAGAAAGCAAAGCAAATATAACCGTTAACCCATACTTACGTGTTAGAGGCGTGTCACCGCCTAGCCCTAATTGAAGGGTAGAAAGAGAACAAAAAGCAAAAGGAAAGAGAAATAAAGAATGGAAACGACTAAGATGAAAAGGATGGCAACCACTTTAGCCATTGTCGGCGGGGCTACTTCCGCAGTTTGCGGAGGTGTAATTTGGTTTCCCTATGTAGTTACTGGTATTTGTTACGGTTTTGTCCCCCCACTGGCTGGTTTTCTAAGCTTTATCTTAGGAATCCTAG
>QMXC01000174.1 GCA_003661945.1 Candidatus Bathyarchaeota archaeon
AAGAAGATGGCAGGGCCTTTTGGCTCTGCCAAGATTTAAGAAGATGGATATGAAGGTATTAAGTTTAATTTTAGCACTAATAGGATTTTTATTTTTTGGAACCACTGCATCTGCCTTTGAGGTCTTTCCTGTCAAATATGAAAAGGTAAAATTTTCTTGAAGAAATAAGAAATAAATTGAAATTGGGGGAGATTCATGGAGACTGAGGAGAAAGAATCTTAATTCAATTTAGGTCATTGGCAAGAAAAATATTTTGGAAAATCAGGCATTAACATTATGATTTTTTAGTAGTATAGGCTAATTAAACGTGGATTAGTGAACAAAGTAGATTGGTGGAAATTAGTTGAGACTCACAAAGATTTGTGGATATTGGTGAAAAGAGCCACAGTAGAGAGGCAGATAGAAGAAGGTTAGCAAGGGAAAGATTTTAAAAGAATCGATATGTTAGGCAAAATATGTATGAATTTCAAGAGGGGCAAGTTGATTACACTGCTGGTTGTGGCGGGTTTGTTATTTTTACTCAGCTTGGTAGCAGGGCCTCCTTCTGCCTATTCTTTTGAAGGGACGGGGCTATACAAAGATGGCAAAAAAGATTGAGGGGTTATTTGCTCTAGTAACATAGGGGAAAACCAATGCTAGAACGAGTTCTTAAAAAACGATGGGTAGTGAAAGCTGTCTGTATATTTTTGACAATTACTTGTTTTGTTCAATTCACGTCCTTAGTGAATATTGCTTATGCATTAAAAGAGAAGCAAAACACCCTGACACTGAAAAGGCATTTTTTAAAAGAACCACCTCCCATAACCCTAAAAGAGCGCTCAGCCCTGGCTAGACAGCTTTTAGAAGGGAAGCAGCATCAACCCGGTGCTACCAAAGAGCTTATCCACTGCCTTAAATCCATCAGGGAGATATTAGAAAGGATTGAACAAAAAAATAAGGTAGGTGAGGATACAAGCATCGAACAAAAGATTCTCTTTGCCAAGTATGCTTCTTTAAAGGATTTAGATAAGAAAGTCAGGAAAAACTTTGAAATTGATATTGCAAAACTTGAAGGAATAACAGAGGCAAAGGCAGAGGTTGTCTCCACAGCCATAAATAGGCTAGAAGATGCCCGCAAGCGATATAATGAACCCATAAAACCCATATTAAGCAAACTAAAAAGGATCACTGAAGATGAAAAGCTTTCTATTGAAAGGATTAGGAATCTCAAGGAATACCTGAACAAATCCGTAGTTCTTGAAGTAAAGAGACCTGTCTTAAAGCCAGCTCCACCCTCTTTCAGGCCATCAAATTTTAAGCCCCTACCACCCAATACTAAAGGGAAGGTAAAGCCCGCATATATCCTACAAAAAACATCTACCAGTTCATCTGGTAAACTTCAATCAAAGGTTTATGCTTCAGACAAAACTGAAGCTGGTGCTTCGGTCCCATCAGCATCTTTATCACCTGCCCCCGAAGATCTTGAGGAAACCATTGATGTAGTCATCACCCAGGAGATGAGAGACCTGGTTGCCTCCCTGAATAATTCGCCTGCAAGGATCTTTGAGTGGGTAAAGAATAACATACATGTAGAGTTCTATTACGGTTCGCTTAAAGGGTCAGTGGGAACCTTTATGGAGAAGGCAGGAAATGATACAGACACATGCTCTCTTCTCCTTGCTCTGTTCCGTGCGGCAAATATACCCAGCCGGTATGTTGCAGGTACCATTGAAATCCCCATAGATAAGGCCAAGAGTATCACGGGTGTGAATGATCCCCAAAGTGTGGGTGATTTGATTGCCAGTGCCGGTATCCCAGGGGTGCTTATAGTATCGGGAGAAGAGATTATTGCTTTAAGGATGGAATATACCTGGATAGAGGCCTTTGTGGATTACGACCCTTATGCTGGTGCCAAGGCAGGAGAAGGAACTCTCTGGGTTCCCTTAGCCCCGGGATATAAATTATATGACTACGATGAAGGGCTGGACCTAGTTCAGATGTCAGGATTCGATACTGAGGTATTCCTAGATGACTTCATTTCAGAGCTTAAGACGGAAAGCCCTGTGGAGCTTTATAAGGCCTACTTTGAGGACTACCTAAAAGAAAATAATCCTGGCCATAACTGGCAGGATGGTCTAAGAACTAGGCAGTTAAGAAATGAACGCTTTAGAACCCTGCCTAATACCCTGAATTTTGATGTCATCTCCATCAATGCTGAATATGCAGAACTTCCTGATGACCTTAGACACAAGGTTACTATTTCTGTTTCTGAAGTGGGGCTATCCCATACCTTAAATCTTTGTGAAGTGATAGGCAAAAAGGTTACCTATTCATATCCTCCGGCTGATGAGGTAAGCAAAAATCTTATTGATAGCAGTGGCGGAATAGAAAATGTTCATCCCCTTGCCGTGAATCTGCTCCCTTCTATCAAGGTAGAAGGGGAAACTGTGGCTACTGGTAGTGTAGTTAATGCTGGTTATTACCATACTTTAAGAACCACTTTTACAGTACCACTCCAATCTCCTGATTTTGTTGAATATCTAGTGATATCCGGGGCCTACTATGCTATTGGTCTAGATCCCCAGTTTGTCTCCAATAAATTTTTGGTAGACAGGATAGCCCAATATATATCTACAATCGGTGATACACTAGAAAACACAGATAATATGGACCAGATTACCGGTGAGGCATTATATCTGGCGGTTATGAAATACTTTAATGATTGCAATACTGGCGATAATATTTTTGCCCAAACCTTAAAAGTTGTATTTTTAAAACAGACCTCAGATAGTATTACAGGGGAAAATCTTGTTGTTTATTATCTTTTTGGCGTGCCAGATGATCTTGAACCAGGTGGCTATTTTGTGGATGCCAAGAGGAATATCTATACCCCTATCCACATAACTGGAGATAGCACTAGGGAACTTGATTTTATGATCCTTGGTGGATACAACGGTTCCTATCATGAGCACAATCTGTTTGAAGAGTTCTTCCTCTTGGAAGCCATCTCTACCGTAAAACTCCTTTCCCTGGCCAATAAACAAGGGATGCCCATATACGATATAGATAGTAGCAATATCGGTACGATACTTCCCTTACTGGGGGTTGATGCCAGTGTAAAGTCTGCCATCCAGAACTCAGTAGCAGCAGGACATGTAGTCAAAATTCATCAGGATAACCTTACGGTTAAGAATTGGACTGGCTGTGGCTATATTGATAGAGACCCTACAACCAATGCCGCTGGTTACA
>QMXC01000175.1 GCA_003661945.1 Candidatus Bathyarchaeota archaeon
AAACCGCAAAATATTCCCACACCATAATATAACCAAACTGAGGAAACCTCTGCTACAGTTAGGAGCTTATTATGTCTGGTATTGAAAAGACAAAAGAAAAAAGGGAAATAAGAGCCTTCGCTGGCTAGATTTTGCACACTTGCCCTATTACGGGTCCATCCAGCCTAACGGCACCAAGTCCGTTATGATTGTGTACTACCTGTTTCCTAGTGTCATCGTTAGGGTCAACACTCGTATCGCCAGCCTGCATCACAAAGTATTTGAACTGTAAATCTTTTAGTGGAATAATTCAATAGTGCCGGGGGCGGGCTTCGAACCCGCGACTTCTGGGCATCTGACCACCAAACGCTCTCCAGATCATGAGTCTGGCGCCCTAACCAGGCTAGGCTACCCCGGCTGATGAATTGAAGCGTAACTCTTTCTATTTTTACTTTTGCTTCCTAAAAACGTTAACTCTGCTCTTGTGTTTCCGTTTTTCGGGAGTGTTTGCGGTATGTGTTTGTATGGGAAGTGAGACAACAAGATTTATATTGAGTATTGCGATAAAAGATGCTCGGTGTATGCAACTATGGGTGGTCGTTCTGAACGCGAATACATGGAAAGACTCGGCAAGATAAAAGAGAAGTTAAACAAAAAGACAGTTGACATAAAAAAGCAATTTGCAAAGATCGAAAAAGCCAGAGTGGACCTGCTAAAGAAAACGAAAGAAATGAAACACAACATTGAACGCGAAATCCTAAAAATGGAGAACGAGATAACCCGGTCGAAAGACCTCGCGCCCGAATCCAAAAGAAGGCTTCGCCTTGAGATTAATTCTCTCAAAGCCGAAATCCGAGAAAAGCACGTTGAACTAGAAGCACGGATCGCCGAAGCCGTCGCACCGCGAATATAACTCTCCCTTTTTCAGAAAAGTTCTAGATGCTGGTTTTCTTTATTTCTCTAATTCCTTCCTTTCCGCCTAAAATAACAATGTCCGCTATATGTATAAACAGCCCATTCTCTATTACACCTGAAACACTTTTCAATTCGGCACGCAGCTTATCCGGTGTTTCTATTGAGCCGAAATAGGCGTCTATCACGAAGTTTCCGTTATCCGTTACCGTAGGTCCAACCTTGCTTTCTGATTTGCGTAGAACGGGTTTTCCGCCAAGTTTCTCTATTTCTCTAGCTACGTAGGAAACGGCGAAGGGTAAAACTTCAACCGGTACCGGACAGTTGTTCACGCCTAGTTTTTTTACGAGTTTCGTTTCGTCAGCTACTATGATGACTTTTTTGGACGCCGAAGCTACTATTTTCTCCCGTGTTAAGGCTCCGCCCCCGCCCTTAATCATGTTCAGCTCGGCGTCTATCTGGTCTGCCCCGTCAATTGTTAGGTCTATTTCCGGGTGCTCGTAAAGCGTTGTTAAGGGAATATGGTTTTCCGTTGCTAAAAGTAGGGCTTGATATGATGTGGGCACAGCCCAAACTTTGAGTTTTTCTTCGCGTATTCGTTTGCCTATTTCTCTTATCGCGTAGGCTGCTGTCGAGCCGCTTCCCAAACCTAAGACAAATCCGTCTTCCACGCGTTTAACGGCTTCTTTTGCTGCCGCTCTTTTTGCTTTTTCTTTCCACCCTATTTCATGTTTCAATTTCCATTTGTCCCAGCCTTTCCAGAACTTTTTCCACTTCGGCTCTTATTTCTTCTATTCGTTTTTCAGCTTCTGTTTTCGTCGGAGGCTTTTCCACGCGGGCTTCACGTTTTCTGGGCTTCCGTCTTCTCTTTTTGCGTTCGGGTTTTCCTATTTCAGCTTCAACTGGTTTTACGATGGGGATGGGTGTTATTTCCCTTATCGGCTCTTCTATGGGAACTTTAGCTCTGAGCTCTTCTATTCTCCTGCTGAGCTCGTCGAACCTTTCGTTGAAAAGCTTTATCAAATCTTCCTGCATGGCTTCGAGTTCGTGCAAAGCCACTATGGACTCGTTCTTCGCTATGGCTTCCTTCACGTTTTTCATACGCTCCTTATACGTCCGCGCCAGCTGTTCCCGTTCTTCCTCCGTAATTTTTCCTTCAGCATGCGCCTCATACAGCCTTCGGATGGCGTTGCTCAGAATTTCCCGTTCCAAATCCAGTATTTTGAGCTCCTCTCTAGCGCGGAAAGCCTCGGCGCTCGTCACGCTCTTCGTTATTTTGAAGGGAAACTTTGGCTCAAACTCTAAAACCGTGTTTTCTTTCTCCAAAACTTTTTCTCCTTTCGACGTTTTCCGTTTTTTATATGCGTAAAAAACTATTGCACCCGTGATAGCCGCCCCTACCGCGATAATTCCGTATAGCAGGGGCGGTTCGATGTTCAAGGCTTTCCCTCTTATCATCATGGTTCATTAAACGTTATATATAAATTTGAGCAACACACGATTTAACCGTTAATTACAAGCTAAAATTTATGCTTAACCGTCAAGAAAAGGAATAATATGTCCCTTCCGTTCACCAAAAAAGCGGAACAAGTTATAGATGCTTACTTGGAAAAGATAAGCACAAAAATAGATGAACTTGGCTTCAAAATCAGCGACGAACGCAAAAAGGACTTCCTTTTAGCCATAAAACACTCTTTAAAACTCTCATCAATTAAGCATGCCAAGAAAAGGAAGGCAAAAACCGTTGGAGAAGAGGACGCTGAGAAAGCTGTTGGTCACGTATCTCCCTCAAGGCTGGTAAGACATGCACTTCAAACCCCTCAAATTTTCTTACACGTGGAAAAACTTAGGCGAAAACATTTTGGGTTAATAAAGAAGAAACTGGAATCGTCTTCTGAGCCGAGAATCCTCGACGCGGGATGCCAGTATGGAAGACAACTCATGGAATTCCTACGGCACGGCTGGAAATGTGAATCTGTCGGCGTTGACATAGACCTTGACGCATTAAGATATGGGAAAAGCGTAGAGCCATCCATAGATTTCGTCGGGGCAGACATCGAAGGAAACTTGCCATTCAAAGATAACTCCTTTGACGCTGTTATCTGCATAGGAGTGTTGCACTTAACTAAAAAAGGCGCCAGTAAAGCCGTCCAAGAAATCGCCCGAGTTTTAAAGCCAGATGGGCTGCTCTTCGTTACACAAGCACTCACAAGAAGTAAGCTGATTAGCAGCATAACGTATTTAGCGTGGAAAATTGTACCAAAAATTGGAAGACTTTACCGGAAAGCCCAGATGGAAAAAATCCTTAGACAGAACAAGTTCACTCA
>QMXC01000176.1 GCA_003661945.1 Candidatus Bathyarchaeota archaeon
TAAACTTCATCTGAAAGGGAGAGTTGAATTGTTTCCACTACCTCTTGTGCCGGTTTAAGAATAAGGGTATCGCCCCGTGCCTCTGCAGTCCTAATAAAGAAAACATTACTTACAAAGGCAAGAAGACAAAAGGCAAGGATTATCTTTACTTTGGACATGTTTTTTTCCTTCAAATTCAATTGCACGTTAGATTAAATTTAACATTTTCGAACAGGAATATGTAAAACTGGCTTGTAAGTTTTTGTTATTTGCTTTTTGTTTCTCCTATGAGGTCTTTTAGCACTTCTTTTAGAGGCATATCGAAAAGCTCTCTTACACGGTTCAGCATTTTCACGCCTTTCCTAGTTATCGAATAGTATTTCACGCGTTTTCTGCCTTTCTGGGTCCATTTCCCCTCGATTAGGCCCTTTTCTTCTAGTTCGTATAGGAGGGGGTAAACTATGCCTGAATGAATGTTCTGTCCTGTTAACCGTTTCATTTCTTTAACTATGCCGTATCCGGACATGGGTTTCCTCTCTACGAGCCAGAGAATTATCGAACGGCTCATTCCCCTAATCGTTGTCTTAATGAGCTCCCTTTCGGCATCAGACATTCGAATACAACTCCTCATTTTCGCTCAATAATTAGCCCTAGTTCCTATTTTTAGCTTTTAGCGAAAATGAGGAACAAAAAACTGATATATCGAAATCTATAGTATTGTACTCGGAGCAAACAATGGTAAAGGTGGTTGACGCTTTCCTAAGAGGGTTCGAAAAACCCATCATACTCTTACTTCTATCCTACAAGCCTAGACACGGATATGAACTGATCAAAGAGTTTAGAACCCTAACCGGACGAAGGTTAAAGCCCAGCATCGTCTACCCGTTTCTCCAGTGGCTAGAAAAAGAAGGCTTCGCAGTAAGCAAAAAAATCGAAAGGGGCAAACGCAAATTGAAGCGCTACTCCTTAACAGAAAAAGGCGAACAACTCCTAAAAAACCTTCGAGAGCGTCTCAGCAACTCCATAAAAGAAGTCGTCAGAGACTTAATCAAAAAGAAAGAAAGCTAACAGGCTTTTCGAATTAAGATAAAACGGTTTATACGCCGATTTCCCATAAAAAGAGGGATTAGGGAGAAACTATGTTTACGGTTCCTTTTCTTTTCTTATAGATCGCAAGAGCCAGCGTTGTGGCAACAGTTGCCGCCAGCAAAGTTCCCACTAGCTCCGGAGTTACCAAGGTAGGTATATGAGGAGCTGCGGTTAAACCGATGGTAGGGTCGTGTTCAAGAGTGTAGTCGCCGAAGTATGGGTAGCAAATAAATAACCTCAGATGACCGCCAGCCGCTATGTAAGATGCTGTGACATTCACGTAGTCAATGGTGTCACCCGACTCGTCTAGGAGCCTTGCCCAAGGCACAAACTCGAGAAATCCGGCAGGGGTCTTTCCTTCGCACGCAAAACGAATTCTTACGTGTTCTCTGAAATGTTCCCGTAGCTGTATTGGCTTTTCATCTTGGTTAGCAGCGGTCTCGTTTTTCTCAACGGGATAGTATTCGTCGCCTATCATTACGCCTTTCGTTTGAGCTTTCGCTTCAACCTGATTCTCGAATTGGCTCTCAACCTCGTTTTTAGCATAGTCTATGTCTTCCATTTTAATCGAAGCCATGTTAATCCATAAAGCTAAACCGCTCTCGTTTGTGGACACGTTAACGCCGTATGTTTCCCTTAACCAGTCAAAGAACGATCGAAGTTTATCCATGTTCCACTCCCAATTACCTACAACAAAGTCAAATTTCAACTGACCAGCTGCAACCGTATAGTTATAGTCGGGGCTGTTTTCATCAGGCACTTCAGTTGTGCTTATATTGTAAAATCGGCATCTTATCTGAATATTGTTTTCCGCAAAGCCAAATTTATGCATAGGCACCTTTGTTAAAGTAAAGTTGAAAGCCCACCCATAGGTTGTGGGCTCCGGTCCCTCGAGGGTCCACTGGCAAGCGCTGAAGGGCATGAAAGCCGGATGCAGATCTGACAGCAACTTCATAAATTTCGCTCCAGCCTCGGTTTCTCCTTTTCCGTGGGGATGCGGTAATTTTGGCTCGACACGGGGTTTCCAGATCGTTTCGTTTACAGTGAAGCTATCCGCACGATATTTCCGGAGATAGTAGGGGTTGTCGAAGATTAAGTATTCAATCAAACCTTGGAACTTGACAACGTACACCGTGCTTGTATCGTTCGTGTACCACCAGATGAACATCGGCTTCTTTCCCGATGGGAAAAGCAAAGTTATCTGCGAAGTTTCAAACTTGTACCAGTTACCTTCTTTTGGAGGCTTCTTGTTCCATCCTTTAGCTTCCCCGAGACCTTCACCATCAGCGTACACTGCGGAAGCCATCATAGAAGCAATAGAAACTGTGAGAAACAAAGCCAGCAACGATTTTTTCCTTATTTTCACGGTTTTTCACCAAAAATAACTTGGGAAAACTGTCCTTTAAGGAAATCGTTTCGAGAAAAACCGAATTTACATGTTCTAGAGTTCTAGAAATATCGAACTTTACAGGTTTATGGAAATTTTCCGATAAGGACAAGAATTACCACGTTCAAATATATGGCTGTTAGGCTTATTACCAGCGATTTATCTAACCGTAAACCTTTTCCAAAGCTTAACGCTGCAGAAAGCAGTAGTAGAGTCCATATCTGAAGTACTAGAAGTAGATATCTAGCTATATCGTAGGACAGGAAAACCGTCAGATAGGGGAAAACTGCTAACGGAAGCGATGCTACGCCTAAGCACGTGAAAAACTGTAGCTCTCCCCCAACTCTTCTATAAATTAGATAGGCGAGAAGGTCTGAAAACAGAAAGAGGCTTATCCATTCTACCAGATAGAATGCAGCAAGTTTTTCGAATTCGTATGTACTGAAAGGAAAGTAGAAAAATAGGAAAGGTTCAAGGCTGGTAATGGCGCATCCAAGCCCCCCGAAGACAATTATGGCGATTGATAGCGGTAGAATTTTTTCAGGGTTCACTGTTTTCAGAAAAACTGGTGTTAGGAAAATCCATCTTCCTATTTTGCTGCTTAAAGGGGTTGCTGTCTCTAACGTTGGTGGTAGTACCCCCTCTTTCATTGAACGGTAGAGCAGTTACCCTCGGTTGTTTAGCGAGTATTTTCGGCTTTTATCTTGACCTATAAAGTCGGAGAGCATGTCGAGATGATAA
>QMXC01000177.1 GCA_003661945.1 Candidatus Bathyarchaeota archaeon
GCCGGGCAATTATGTGGTGAAGGTTTTTATGAAGCCTCGTGGTGTGGACGTTGAAAAGTGCCGGAGTTGTGGGGTTTGTGCTAAGGTTTGTCCGGTTGTGGTGCCGGACGAGTATAATGAGGGGTTGTGTGAGCGTAAGGCTGCCTATATCCCGTTTCCTCAGGCTGTGCCGTCCGCGTACGCGATAGATTTCGAGGCTTGCAGCAAATGTGGGAAATGCGAACAGCTCTGCCCGGCTAAGGCAATAAACCTAAACGACGAGGGAAAAGTGGTTGAACTCAACGTAGGCGCAATAATAGTAGCTGTGGGAAGCGAAATCTTCAACGCGGAGCAAATATGGGAATACGGTTACAAACGTTTCCCCAACGTCATATCAAACATACAGTTCGAAAGGCTTTCAAACGCGGCGGGACCAACAAACGGAAAAATTCTCTGTCCGCAAAAGGGTAAACCGCCGAAAAGCATAGCATTCATCCAGTGCGTCGGGTCTAGAGATGAAAGGTTCAACAAATACTGCTGCCGAGTAGGCTGCATGATAAGCCTAAAACAGGCAATTCTAGCCAAGGAAAAACTCGGCGAAGAAGTGGACGTTTACATATGCTTCAACGACATTCGAGCTTTCGGAAAAGGCTATGAGGAATTTTATCGTAAAGCAAGAGAAATGGGCGTACAGTTTATTGTGGGTATTCCCTCAGAGATTCATCAGCAACAAGACGGTTCCCTATATTTTGATGTTTATGACTCTTCGACAAACAAGCTGTTAGCCGTAAACGCGGACTTGGTGGTTCTCGCCACAGGGCTAGTTCCAAGTCCGGACTTCGAAAAACTTCAATCTATTCTCCGGATTTCCAGAAGCCCCGACGGCTTCTTCTTGGAAGCACATCCGAAACTACGACCTTTAGAAACGACCACGAAGGGAATCTTTCTAGCTGGAACATGCCAAGGACCGAAGGATATACCGGATACGGTGGCGCAGGCAAGTGGGGCAGCTGCGAAAGCCGCAGACCTGTTGGCGACCGGCGAGATAGAGATTGAGCCTTTGATAGGTATAGTGGATGAGGAGCTTTGCAGCGGATGCGGCGTATGCAAGGCGGTATGCGCTTACGACGCTATAGAAATAAAGCCCAACGACGAGGGAGAGCTTAAAGCCGAAATAGTTGAAGCCCTCTGCCAAGGATGCGGCTCATGCGCAACTGCTTGCCCGGTGAAAGCCATCAAAATGCAGCATTATACAGACCAGCAAATTCTAGCTCAAGTCCACGCGTTTCTACCCTTAAAAGCCGAGAAGGGAGGAAAGCAAACGTGAGTTTAACCGATTTGATGTCCATGGCGAAGGCAAACCGTGAACTTAGCCGAAAAATTCTAAACCGTGTAGCCGAAGCCACTCCGATAGACTGCTTTCAATGCGGGAAATGCACAAGCGGATGCACCGCGCTGAAACTTTTGGAGCTTAAGCCCCACGAGATAGTGAACCTCGTCAAACTAGGCTTCGTAGAGGAACTAGCCTCATCGGACATAATATGGACATGCGTCACATGTCTAAAGTGCACCGAACGTTGCCCTCAAAAGGCTACGCCGTACCACGTTATCCTCGCTCTACGCAACCTCGCAGTGGAGAAGGAAGCAAGGGTTCCGGAGGAATTCATGAAAGCCCTTTCGCACATAATGGAAGACGGACTAATCCAAAATGTTCAGAAAGTCGCCGTAACCGAAACTGAAATCTACGACCGGAAAACGTTGGGACTGCCTGAAATTCCGCGGATAAACCCGAAATTCAGCGAACTCTTGTTTAAAGCCTTGGAGGAGGGACAGAAATGAAGATAGCGGTTTTCTGGGGATGCCGAATCTTAACCGGACAATACGCGTATGAAATGTCTATCCGCGAAACCTTTCCACAATTAGGCATAGAACTCGTGGATTTAAAAGAGGCAAGCTGCTGCGGCGACCCCGTTAAAAGCCTCAACCGTTTCGCAGCGCTTTATCTAGCAAGCCGAAGCCTCGCCCTAGCCAACCAAACAGGTTTAACCGACCTGCTCGCACCATGCAGCCGATGCCACTTCACGCTTTCGGAAACCAAATACCTACTTGAAAGAGACGCTGAAACAAGAGAAAAGATAGAGAAGCTGCTGAAGGAGGAGAATCTCGAGTTAAACCCAGACATAGAAGTCTGGCATGTAATCGACCTCTTACACGACAAACTGGGACTAGAAAAGATAAAAGCCGCTGTGAAAAATCCCTTCAATGGTTTAAAACTGGCTACACATTCGGGCTGCCAAACGTTAAGACCCAGCGACGTCGGGCGTCCGGACAACTCCGAAAACCCGCGGAAACTGGACGCCTTGGTCGAAGCGTTAGGCGCCGAAACCGTAGACTACGCTGAAAAGCTTGACTGCTGCGGCTACGCCCTAACCTTTTCCCGTCCCGACGCCGCGCTTTCGCTGGCTGGAACAAAACTCAAAGCCGTGCAGGAACTCGGAGCACAAGGCTTGGTAACCGTGTGTCCAGATTGCCACCTGATGTTCGACGCTAAGCAAAAGAACGCGGCTACAACAGTAGGTGCAAAAATCGAGCTGCCAGTCATATACTACACGCAGTTGCTCGGATTAGCAATGCAAATACCGAAAGAAAAACTCGGTCTACAGTTGAATCAGACGCCGGTTCAACGGTTGCTCGTCGTCTAAAATGCGCTAACATATATTAACTGCCCAATTTCTGTAAACAACGCTTATATTTCATCATGCTGCATAAAGTAGTTCTAAACTTGAGGGTTGAGCAATGGTGGATTTCAGCTTTACCGAAGAGCAAGAGCTTTTCAGAAAAACGTTGCGCGAATGGGCTCAACGTAGCTTGCCGCTGGAAAAGATTAGAGAGATGGACACGAAGGGAGAGATTCCTCAAGAGCTTGTCAGGGAGATGAGTAATCTCGGCTTGCTTTTGATGAGTATTCCTCAAGAACACGGCGGCGCTGGCGCAGACTGGGTTACCACGTGCATCGCTGCTGAAGAGTTGGGATACGCTGACATAAGCATAGCCATTCCGGTGCTGTTCCTAGTTGAATCTTCTTGGGGCTACGTGGTAGACCGGTACTGCACGCCTAAAGTTCGAGAAGAAGTTATTAAAAAAGCTGTTAA
>QMXC01000178.1 GCA_003661945.1 Candidatus Bathyarchaeota archaeon
ACAGCGCCCATTCCGGTTCTTCCAGCAGCCCGTGTCTTCTCGTTTATGATACACGCTATTCTGACGAGTTTTTCTCCGGCAACGCCTATAGCGGCAACGCGGATGTAGAAGTCGCCTAGCTCCTCTTTGATTATGTCCTCTGTTTCAGCGGGAGATTTGCCCCACAGATGCTGAGCATCAACGAGTTGAACAGTGTCGTCGTCAATCCACGCGTAGACGGGTTTTTCAGCGCGTCCCGTGAAAATCACAGCATCGTATCCAGCTCGTTTCAGTTCGGCGCCAAAGGAGCCGTGAGACTTCGATTCACCCACTCCGAAGCTCTGCGGAGATTTCGAAACGAAAGCATGCCCGTTTCCGCCGGTAGGCCACATAGTTCCAGAAAGCGGTCCAGTCGTCAGTATCAGCGGGTTTTCCGGACTGAAGGGGTCGACGCCGGGCTTTGAATGGTCGATTAGCAGGCGGATGCCGAGTCCTATTCCGCCGATGTATTTTCGTGCTAGTTCCTCGTTTAACGGCTCAACCTTTGTTTTCCCAGTCGTCAAATCTACGTGCAACACTCGTCCAGCATATCCGTTCAAACATACTCCTCCAAGTTTTCACGACGTTTTAGAGTTAGAAAATATGTGTAGAGAAATATTAAGCTTTACATCCCTCCGTCTTCGAGCAGAAAAATTTCATATGAGACCTTGAGAATACCTAGTCATGAAGAAAAACAGCGGAAGGGAATAGCGATTGAAGGTAACAGTTGAATATCTGGGACACTTGCAACGGATGCTCAAGAAAAGATTCGAAGAAGTTGAAGTTGAAGAAGACGCCACGCTTTCGGCTCTGTTAAGCATGCTCGCCGAAAAGTACGGCGAACCCTTCAAAAGGGAGGTTTACGAGCCGGGACATAAAGACGTGAAATCCGGGTTCCTAGTCACAGTTAACCGCGTCTTGCTAAACAGGCTTGGCGGAATAAACATCAAACTCAGACACGGAGACCGCGTCACGCTAATGGCTTTCATGAGCGGAGGATAAAACCAAAATACCAAGAACGCACACTTACTTTTATTCCGCTCGAGAGGTGTAGCAGTTGGAAAACAGTAGGCTTGTTGCTTTGAAAAAGGAACTGCGAGAGAAAGGGTTCGACGGATACTTGGTTTCCCGAGACGTCAATATCTTCTATCTAACAGGGTTTTCAGGAGCATCCGGATTATTCGTTCCAGTGGACGGAGAAAACACACTTTATGTTTACGGCGTAAACTATGAACAGGCAAAGGACGAAGCAAAAAACTGCGAAGTTGTACTCGTGAAACGAGATGAGAAGCTCGAGGAGAAAATAAGCAAGCGGGTAAAAGCCTCCAAAGCAAGAAAACTCGGGTTCGACGAGCTGTCCGCAGCGTTTTACATGAAACTTCGAAGACTTCTAAGGGGACAAGCAAGACTTAAGCAGAAAAGCGAGCTTGTATGGGAGCTTAGGAAAGTCAAGTCAAGCCACGAACTAAAGCTCATGCGTAAAGCCGCTGAAATCACAAGCAAAGGAATGCAGGTAGCATACGAGACCATTAAGCCGGGACTTACAGAAATCGAAGTCGCCGCTGAAATTGAATATGCCATGCGGAAAAAAGGCGCATGGGGCACAGCCTTCGAAACAATAGTCGCCTCGGGCGTCCGTTCAGCCTACCCCCACGGAGGATGCAGCGAAAAGCGCATCAGAAAAGGCGACATAATCGTGGTAGACATCGGCGCTACATACCGTCATTATAAGTCGGACATGACCAGAACGTTCATAGCTGGAAAACCGTCAAAAAAACAGCAGAAAATCTTGGAAATCACGGAAAAAGCTCAAGAACAGGCTTTCCGCAGAGTAAAAGAAGGCGTACGGGCTAAAACTCTCGACGGCGCCGCGCGGAAAGTAATTGAAAAGGCGGGATACGGCGAATACTTTGTTCACGGGCTTGGACACGGCGTAGGGCTCGAGGTTCATGAGCCGCCGACGCTTAACCCCCAGAGCAAAGAAATTTTAAAAGCTGGAAACGTCGTTACCATCGAACCGGGCATATACATACCGGGCTTCGGCGGCTTCAGAGTTGAAGACACGGTGCTAGTGCATAAAGAAAAGGGAGAAAGGATTACCAATTTTGATTTTTAGCACTGGTTGAAATCGGAGTTCAAAGAAAAATTTAAATGCGAAAAACAAACATTCATATGGAATTGCTGGGGAAAGGATGTTGAACAAGGGAAGATAAACAGAAGGAGTTTTTTAATAAATTCCTTTCTCCCTTCAGCTCTTGTTCAACATCCCCCTAAACGCAACAACCATACCTATACAATTTATACAATAAAACGCGAGCTTTTAGCCTTTATGAAAGAATCATCTATTTGCCAAATAAGGCAAAACATTATTCCGACGTTAGGTCTACTTATTACCGGGGGATAAACTTGTCCTTAATCGAACTGGAAAACCTCGATTACGACAACATTGAAGATTTATTATTCGTATTTTCTCACAAAATGTTAAAAGACCCCGTCCACCAAGAAGGAATGCAGCTCAAAAGAAAATGGCTTAAAGAAATGCTCAGCAAAATAGGTTCTGTAGCGAAAATCGCCTACTACAAAGGAAAACCCGTGGGACAAATCCTTTATTTTCCGGAAGAAATAGAGAAAACGAAGCTTACAAAAAGGAAAGGCGTTCTCTGGATTAACTGCGTCTATAACCCTTTCAAAGAAGCACAGCGCCTCGGAATTGGAAGAAAACTCGTCGAAAACCTAATTGAAGACTGCAGAAAAGGAAGAGCTTGTGGCTTAAAGACCGTTAAATTCGTGTTGGCCAAAGCCTTCAACACGGGTGAAGCATTATCTCTACCTGATTTTTACCGCAGACTAGGCTTCCTACAACCTCCAACTTCTGAAAACTCCAACGCGCTTTACAAGCCGGTTCCCGGCGAATACGAACCTTGTCCACCAAAAGAAGGTTATGTCCCACTACCCGAAGACCGAAACAAAGCAGTAGTTTTCTACAGCCCCATATGCCAGTTTTCCTATCCATTCGCGGTAGAAATAAAAGAACTAATAAGGGAAGTCGCACCAGAACTCCCAATAGAAATCATAAACGAGTGGGAACACCCAGAAGAGGCCAT
>QMXC01000179.1 GCA_003661945.1 Candidatus Bathyarchaeota archaeon
GAATTATCCTTCTCAATGTAACCTCCTTTTTTCCCTGATATTAAACCCATATAGGATTCAGTCAAGCATATAATGAAAAAAATGATAACATGGGGAAAAACCAGTTATATTTCTCTTTGTATTCTCCCTTTTCCTTCAGACCAGACTGATACTTACATGGCAATGCACAAGCACTGAAACATTTTTATATCCTTTATCTCTTATCTCTCCCATCAGGGAATTTCAAAATTTCCGACTCCCTCCCCCGAGAGAGTGATATACATCTGAATTGAACTATTCTTTTATATACTCATTTTATAATTGTGAGCCTGATGGATTGTTGATTTTCTTTCCCTTGCAATCTCAGAAAATACACTCCACCTATTAGCCCTCTCGTTTCCAATCTTATCCTATACTTTCCAGGAGATAAACCCCTTATGGGAAAGGTCTTCACCTTTTGCCCAAGAAGATTATAGAGACCTATCTCCCACCCATCTCGTTGTTTTATACTCAATTCAAGTTCAATGTAATTCCCTGATACTGAATTCTGTAAAAGTCGGATGGGAAGAGTAATTTTATTAGGGGATTCATCAATCCCAAGTAGCAGATTTTCATAAATCTGAAGACCAGCAGTCTTAGCTGCAACATATACATATGGGCCTGCCACCGCAATACATTCATCAGAACCAGGTGTATCATAATATCCTACCTCAATAGGATTTGATGGATTGGATATATCTATCACACAAAATCCCAAACCATTATCTGCAACATATGCATATGAGCCTGCCACCGTAACATTCAAAGCAACACCGGGTGTATTATAAGAGCCCACCCCCACAGGGTTTGATGGATTGGATATATCTACTACACGAAGCCCAGCCTCCCCATCAGCCACATAGGCATATGAATCTGCCACTGCAACACCATGAGCATAACCAGGTGTATCATAATTCCCTACCTCAAAAGGATTTGATGGATTGGATATATCTATTATACGAAGCCCAGCAAGGTCATCTGCAATATATGCATATGAACCTGCCAAATCAACATCCAAAGCACGACCGGGTGTATCATAATACCCTACCTCAACAGGGTTTGATGGATTGGATATATCTACTACACGAAGCCCAGAATCCCTATCTGCAACATATGCATAAGAACTCTCTACTGCAACATCCAAAGCCCAACCAGGTGTATCATAATATCCTACCTCAGTAGGATTTGATGGGTCAGATATATCTATTATACGAAGCCCAGAATCTCTATCTGCAACATATGCATATGCACCTGAGACTGCAACACCATGAGCCCAACCAGGTGTATCATAATAACCTACCTCAATAGGATTTGATGGATTGGATATATCTATTATGCGAAGCCCAGAAGAGTCATCTGCAACATAGGCATATGAATCTGCCACTGCAACACCATAAGCATTACCAGGTGTATCATAATGATACACTTCCGTAGGATTTGATGGGTTGGATATGTCTATTATACAGAGCCCATCAAAGTCATCTGCAACATATGCATACGAGTCTGCCGCTGCAACACCATAAACATGACCGGGTGTGTCATAATAACCTACTGGAGTTGGATTTAATGGATTGGATATATCTATCAAAAGAAACCCGAACCAACCATCTGCAATATATGCATAGGAGCCCAATAATGTAATATTCCAAATAATAGGGGGCGTTTCAAAATAACTTACTTCCACAGGATTTGATGGATCGGATATATCTATTACACGAAACTTATTATTACCCATATCTGCAACATATGCATATGAGTCTGCCACTGCAACATCCAAAGCGTAAGGTGTTTTGTAACAGCTTACTTCTACAGGATTTGATGGATTTGATATATCTATTACACGAAACCCGGAATCCCCATCTGCGACATATGCATATGAACCTGCCACTGCAACACCATAAGCATAACCAGGTGTATCATAATAACCTACCTCCACAGGATTTGATGGGTCGGATATATCTATTACACGAAGCCCAGAATCCCTATCTGCAACATATGCATATGAACCTGAGACTGCAACATCCCGAGCTCGATCAGGTGTATCATAAGAGCCTAATTTTAAAGGTGATGCAGGTATGGATACACTCCATATCTCAAGCCCAGCAACACCATCTGCAATATAAAGTCTCTCTAACGTATTATCATAGAATAAACTACGCACAAAACCTCTGGTATGGATTCCCTCTGATACCTTAACAGGCGAAGAAGGGTCTGATACATCCAGGATATATACACCACCACCAGAGCCACAAAATACAAGACTTTTTACAGAATCATATGTTACTGCAAAAGACGGACCAAAAGGCCAGTTGCCCACAAATCTCACATTGAGGGAATCGCCTTTGAAATTCCCAGCTTTTTCATAATGGCTTACAGGTTCCACGAACGGTTCTGCAATATCCTTGGCACTCAGAATAAGGAAAGAACAAAACACCACCCTTACTGAAACCCTGTTCATAATCCCTCCAGTGTTAATAGTTTGATTTTATACGCTCTTAATTTGAGCATTTTTTATCGTTCTTCAATCATAAAATTTTATTCTAATTTTGTCAAGACCTCATCCGGGATCATCCAGGAACGAAGGTTGAAAATTTTATAAATTTATCCTCCGTCCCTATTAGTATGTCCGCATCTGGGGCACTGATAATAAATCTTTCCCCTTGACTTTTTCTCCAGCATAAAAGGGTTACCACACTTCTCACACTTCACTGGAACGGGTTTATTCCAGTAAACAATATTACAATCCTTATTGGAACATGCATAGTAGATTTTACCCTTCTTGCTCCTCCTCTCAATGAGTTCACCATCACACTCAGGGCACTTAATTCCTGTTGTGTACGGCTCAGTGTAATCACACTCAGGATACCTTGAACATGCAATAAATTTACCATACCTTCCATGCCTCACTATAAGATCTGCTCCACACTTTGGGCATTTTTTATCAATTTTTTCCTCATCCTCAGGTAATGGTTTTGTATTTTTACACTCAGGCCAGCCAGAACAGGCAAGGAATTTACCATACCTCCCCCACTTCACAACCATGGGTCTTCCACAAACCTCACACTTTATA
>QMXC01000180.1 GCA_003661945.1 Candidatus Bathyarchaeota archaeon
ATCTGCTTTACGCTTTCGCGTTCGGAGCCGACGGAGTGATGGTCATCGAGGGGCAAGAGGAAATAGATGAGCATTACACCAAAAAAAGAATGATTGAAATAAAGAAGGCTCTGGCTGAATATGGAATAAAAGGCATGAGGGTACGCTACAGCTATGTGCCCTTGCCAGTATACAAGAAGGCAGCCGAGCTTTTCACCATGTTTACAGAAAGGATTAAAAAATTCGGCGTCATACCTATGGAAAAACGTGAAGAAATAAAGAAAAAGTTAGGAGTTTAAACGGAGAGATGAAAAGTATGGACATAATTGTCTGTGTGAAACACGTTCCAGAAACAGCTGAAGCCGAGATAAGAATCGACAGCACGGGGAAAAACATAGAGAAAACCGGTTTAGTCTACGACATCAACGAGTGGGATGACTACGCCGTTGAGGAAGCCGTTCGCATAAAAGAGAAGCTCGGAGGCACCGTTACAGCCATAACGGTTGGACCTGAAGACGCTGACAGCACGCTAAGAAAATGCTTGGCTAGAGGAGCAGACAAAGCCATAAGGCTCACAGACCCCGCGTTCGAAGGCTCAGACGGCTACGCCACCGCTAAGATTCTGTACAAAGCAATAAAGGATATGCCCTTCGACGTGATATTCACCGGAGCCCAAGCCGGAGACGACGGTTACGCCATGGTTGGACCCATACTCGCAGAGCTTCTCGGAATACCCCACGCAACCATGGTTAAGAAAATCGAGTTGAAGGATGGGGCTGCCAAGGTGAACCGCGAGCTTGAAGGAGGATTAGAGGAGATAGTTGAGGTGAAGCTTCCAGCGGTGCTTACGATTCAGACGGGAATCAATGAGCCGCGGTATGTTTCGATAATGGGAATACGGAAAGCCATGAAGAAGGAAATTACGGTTCTAGGCTTATCGGAACTCGGGTTAAATGCTAACGAGGTCGGCGAAGCAGGGTCGTGGATTAAGATAGAGAAGCTCTACGTGCCGCCCGTGGAGAAGCAGGCGGAATTCATAGAGGGCAGCCCAGAAGAGGTGGCGGCGAAGATAGCTGAAATCCTCAAAGCTAAGGGGTTGATATAAAATGGCGGAAATCTTCGTTTTAGCAGAACATAGAAGAGGTGAATTGCGGGACATAACCTTCGAAATGCTTACAAAAGGCAAAGAACTAGCGGAAAAAACAAACGGCGAATTAACCGCCGTGCTTCTGGGGAAGAACGTTAAGGAACACGCAGAAAAGCTTTCAACCCGAGCCAAAAGGGTGCTGGTAGTTGAGGATGACAAGCTGGAAAACTTCAACTCCGAAGCCTATCAGAAGGTAATGATGCATCTGATTAAGGAACGGAAGCCGCTGCTAACGATGATTGGACACACGTCTTTCGGCATGGACCTAGCGCCAAGCCTCGCCGCTTCGCTGAACACGCCCTTAGCGACGGACTGCATAGACCTAGCGTTCGAAAACGGCACGCTTACGGTTACCCGCCAGATGTACGGTGGAAAAGTAAACGTGAAAGCAACGTTGAAGCCGGCGGAAACCTATATCGTAACGGTTCGCCAAGCAGCCTTTCCAGCCGAAGAAACAGCCTTAAACGGTGAAATCGTTGAGATGCCTTCTCCGCTTTCCGAAGAAATAGCGGAAAAACGATTCATTGAGTATGTTCTGCCTCCTCCGGGTGGAGTAGACATAACGGCGGCTGAAGTTCTCGTAGGCATTGGGCGGGGAATAAAGGATGAAAGCAACATTCCCTTGGTAGAAGAGCTGGCCAAAGCGCTAGGTGGAGTTCTCGCCTGTTCACGTCCTATAGTGGATAAAGGATGGCTTCCCAACGACCGTCAAGTAGGAACTTCGGGAAAAACGGTTAAGCCTAAACTTTACATAGCACTCGGGATAAGCGGAGCCTTCCAACACGTTCTTGGAATGAAAAACTCCGACCTAATCATCGCCGTGAACAAAGACCCGAAAGCGCCGATCTTCAATGTAGCCGACTACGGCATAGTAGAAGACCTCTTCAAAGTAGTTCCGCAGTTGAAAGATAAAATTCTCGAACTGAAAGGTTGATGAACTTGCATTTTGAATTAACAGAAGAACAAAAGGAGATCAAAAGAGCCGTAAGGGAGTTCTGCGAAAAAGAGTTTACTCCAGAGCTGGGTTTGGAATACGACCAGAAAGAAGAGTTTCCCCTTGAGCTTTATAGAAAAGCTGCGAAGCTCGGATTCACGAGCATGAGAATTCCCGAGGAATACGACGGACAAGGCTACGGGCTTCTCGAAGACTGCATAGTCGTCGAGGAAATGTGCAGAGCAGACCCGGGACTAGGCGCAGCGGTTTCCCTTGGAAACCTCATGATTCCCGACGTGCTTTTGAAACATGGAACGGAAGAACAGAAGGAAAAGTATATTCCGCCTTTAGCTAGAGGCGATGCCATCGCCGCCGCAGCTTTCACCGAGCCCGAACATGGAAGCGATATCACTCGAATGAACACGACAGCCGTAAAAGATGGAGACGAATGGGTAATCAACGGGGACAAACAGTTCATAACCAACGCGCCCATAGCGGATTACTTCATTATCTTGTGCCAAACAGACCCCGACGCCCAGCCCTCCCACCGAGGACAGAGCCTCTTCCTAGCTGAAAAGGGCATGCCGGGGCTTGAAACGGCGAAGCTGCATGGAAAAATGGGCATCAAACCATGCATTACGGGTTCGCTTGCCCTAAGCGACCTTCGGGTTCCGGAGAAAAACCTAGTAGGTGAGCTGAACAGAGGCTTCTATTACGCGTTAGAGCTTTTCGACGGCACGAGAATAACCATTGCCGCTCAAGCCGTGGGCACAGCTCAAGGAGCCTTCGAAAAGGCTTTTAAATACGCAAAGGAACGGAAACAGTTTGGACGCCCAATAATTGATTTTCAAGCAGTATCTTTCAAGCTTGCCGACATGGCTATGAAAATCGAGGCGGCGAGAATGCTGACCTACAAGGCGGCTTGGCTGGCTGATCAAGGGAAAATTAGTCCTTCAGCTACTTCAATGGCTAAAGCCTTCGCCAGCAGAGTCGCAATGGAGGTTACAGACGACGCCA
>QMXC01000181.1 GCA_003661945.1 Candidatus Bathyarchaeota archaeon
AAACGCTCCCAACGCTCCGCCCACGCAGATGAGGCTTAAGCCTGAGCTTTCCTTTTTTCTTAGGAAGACGGCGTAATCCGCGAAGAAGGTTATAAGTGCGGCTAGAACGGCTATTTCGAGGCTGGAATACTGAAAGTCGAGTATATAGAACAATATGTCAAGATAGAAGGCGGACATTAGAAAAACGGCTGCTGTAAAGGCGAAGCCTGTTAGGAAGTTTACGAAGCTTATTCCGAAACGGCGCATGGCAAGGTATATGAAGGTTGCGCCTAGGGCTATGAGAGTCACGAAAAGCGAGGCGTTGATTAGGGCTCCGAACTCGGTGTCTGGAAGCGGAGTGATAGTTTCGAGCGAGGTTTCGCTGTAGACGATGAGAAAGCCGCAGAGGAAAGCCACAACTAGGCTTGCGGCTACCGGTGTCAAGTATATGGTTTTCGCCTCGAATTTCTCTTCGGTCACGGCTATTCCTTCGAAAGCTTAGCTAGCTTTGAATAGCATTTTCTGCAGAAGAACCTCTGTTTTACGTCCGTGTCGTATATGGTGTTGGAAAAGTGCATGACGCAGAACGGGTTGTCGCAGTGTGTCAGCCCTAAGGTGTGTCCTATCTCGTGTACGGCTTCTTTGATACATCTTTCGATGAACAAGGTTTCGTTCTGCGGCTGCCCGTGGAACTCGGGTTTCAACCGGAAAACCGATATGACCGCAGCTTTTCCCGGGCATTCAGCTTCTCCGAAAACGAAGTTTAACCGTGGAACGTAAAGGTCTACTTCTACCACGCCTAACGCGGTTTTCACGCCGTGTTCTTCAGCGTATCCGCGAACCTTTCTCAGTATCGCCGTGGAAAGGTATTGTTTCCGTTCCGGGTTGAAGGCTTCAGTCGGAATTTCCAGCGTGTTCGCTTTTTTCTTGAAGGTTTTCTCCGGGAATACTATCTGGAGTCCTTCAATTATGCTGTTCAAGGCGTCTTCAGACACGTTTCTTGTTCCTAAAACGTGAATCTGCACTGGCTTCACTCCCATACTTATACGGTAAATGTGTCTCCGGCTTTCGGCGCTACTGCTTTGAATCCCACGTTTTTCTTTATCCACTTAGCGAATCTTTCACAGTTTCCTTCAGCTCCATGAACCACGTAGACCGTTGGGTCTCCTTCAAGCTTTTCCACGGTCTCTCGAAGTTCGCTTGCTCCGCAGTGAGATGAAAAGTCGAAATGTTTCACTTGTGCCTTCACTTTACGGATTTTCCCGTCGATGACGCATCTGCCTTTTTCGAGGAGCTCTCTTCCCGGAGTTCCGGGAATCTGGTAGCTTACGAGGAAAACGGCGTTTTGAGCTTTTTTCCCAACTTTGGATATGTAAAAGGCTGACGGTCCTCCTTTCAACATTCCAGCCGGAGAAATTATTACCCCAGATTTCTTGGTGGCTTTTCTCCTGTCTCTCCAGCCTTCCACCCAGTCTGTTGAGTGTACGGCGTCTATGAAAAGTTTGGGGTCGCGGAAAAACTTCGGATGGTTCATCATTATCCTGCTCGCTTCCCTAGCCATTCCGTCTAGAACGACTGGATACTCAAAATGATGCGCTGCTAAAACGCATGCTATTTCTTGGGAGCGTCCAACGCTGAAGGCTGGAACGAGCACTGTTCCTCCACGTTCCACGACTTCCACGACGCTTTCTACGAATTCCTTTTCCAGAGTCTTTCTTTCGGTATGTTCCTCGTTAGCGTAGGTGCTCTCGATTATGAAAGCGTCTACTTCGCCGTAGTCCGTAAACGCCCCGTCCAAAAGCTGCGTCCTAACCGTGTTAAAGTCGCCTGTGTAGACTACTCGTTTTCCTTCAGCTTCAATCAATATTTGGATGCTTCCCGGAACGTGTCCAGCGTTGAGAAACTTGAACTTTATGTCTCCCACGGTTGCCTCTTCGTTGAAGTTCAAGTAAACACAGTTTCTCATCATCGTTTTGAGTTCTAAATACTCGAAGGGAAGATAATAGCTCGACAAGTGGATAAAGTCGGATATCAGAAGTTGGCTTAGCTCCGCAGTTAGCTTCGTCAAATAGACGGGTTTTCTTCCATGTATGTGAAAAACCGGGATTGCTCCGGAATGGTCAAGATGGCAATGCGTCAAGATTATGGCGTCCACTTCTTTAGGTGGGATGTGCATCGGAAATCCGGGTTCATGATTTATCATAACCCCGTAGTCAAGCAGCACCTGCGCCTTTTCGGTTTTCACGGCGACCGCTATGCGTCCTACCTCATGCGTGCCGCCGAGGAATCTTATTTCCAAACGAATCTTCCACCACTATTCCTTGTAATGATTATTCGAATACCTTTAACAATTTAATAAAGTTGCCGACTTTAAAAGTAAAAGATTCGCCTAAGGCCATGGAATATCGCAATGCTCGACCACTTGCCGTTCTCAGCGTATTTTGAAAATTTTAGTTCGGGTTAGGGGATTTTGTGAATATGTAATTTTTGTTTCATAAATGTTTTATAATGCTTTTACAGAAAAGCCGCTGTATCGTTGAGGCTGTTGTTATTGAAGGACTCAGCGAAGCGAGAGCAGGAGTTTAACAAGCTTCTGCTAGAAGCAGTAGACGAGGGTTTGTCTTCGCTAGGGGAAACCTCAAAACAAGCAATCTATTTTCATTTAGAAAAAAGCTTCAACATCCAAAAACATGAAATACCTCAAAAAATAAGCGAGTTCACAAGCGCCATCGAGAAAATTTTCGGGTTAGGAGCCAATTTCCTCGAAGTTCTGATCATGAAAAAGCTTTACGAAAAAATCGGGGGAACCTTTGAATGGAAAAAACAGGTAAACTTCGAGTTCACAGAATACGTGGCTGCCGCGAAACACAGTTTTCTAAAAAAGAAAGGCGAGTAGACAATAATATCTAAATCTAAGGTAATTGGAAGCCGATTATCCAGTGTTAGGGATACCTGCAACGCTTTTGGTTTGCGCTGTGTTTAACGATGTAGTTTACGGCGTAATTGCATGGCTTATCTTCACAGCCACGGAAAAATCGGGAGTGCTAAAACGGTCTTAGCGTAATTTGACGAAAGTCATGTGGTGGGA
>QMXC01000182.1 GCA_003661945.1 Candidatus Bathyarchaeota archaeon
GAGGATGACTTGTTCCATTGCTTAGGGGAATGCCTCCGTTGAACATTCCCTGATCAGTTCTGCTTATCTGGTATTCTCCGATAACCTCAGGTAGCCAAGGTATCCCTATGTCTTTGGGTTCTCTATCATAAACATTACAGTAAACCTTTGCTATGCCAGGTGTTGCCCACGTTGGAATGTAAACAGTTCTCGCGGCAGATATACTCGTATTAGCGTTAATAGAGCCTTCGTATAACTGGAATGCATCGATTATTATTCCAGAGGCGTCGCACACTGTTAAAGTTATGTAGATGTTACTTATTGAGAATATTTCTTTGTTTCTTACAGTAGCTCCAAAGAAAACCAGGTTTCCAATTTTTACTGTGTTTATTGGATTGTAATCTAGGTCTTTGATAAATATTTCCTCAATTTTAAGTGGCCAAACGTCATCAGGATTTCCGATGGTAGCGGTTCGATACGCTAATTTAAAACCTATTGGGCCAATTATCTCTATTGCTACGAGCATGTTAGACATCGGAGAGCTGTTATTCATAACTGTTCCGTTTACTGTAACATCGTCCCGAAGAATGTATTCAAGCTTGTCTGTCATTACGTTTAAGGTGATGTTTGTCTCGAGTATTCCATAGTCATTGGACGCTGCTGCTACCGTTGCAAATGTTAATATGCATAAAAACGTGATGGTTAACAGCACATATCTAGGCCGGTTCATATAAACACGCTCAAAAAAGGACAAAGATTTAACGTCTAATAAGCTTTCTGGAATCATATTCTATAGGTTTTAGAAATAATTCAGCTTTAGGAAGCTATTTTTAATTAAAAAGCGGATGTGGGTTCTACCTAATTAAAAGGGCCTAGTAGATGTTTCCGTAGTTTGCTGCTACGAAGGCTATGTCACGGATGTCAATTTTGTTGTCGTAGTTTATATCTGCAATTGGATTCCATCTTGGATGGCCTAGATAGGAGCCGAAGGCTGCGGCGACTATTGCTATGTCGCGAATGTCAACTTTGCGGTCGCCGTTGATATCTCCGGGGCCTGAAGGCAGAATTTTTATGCGATGTGTACTGTGGTTGTAGGTGAAGCTAATGAATGAATGGGTTGAGTTTTCCGCGAGTATGGATGGCGTCACAACCGAGTCCACGAATACAGCGAAGTATGTTGAGTTGATGAAATCTTTTGGGATAGATACGCAGCAGGAACCGATGGTTACGTCGGGACCTGTTGCGTTGAAGGTTATTTCCTCTAGGGTGTCAGAGTAGTTGAAATCGGTGATCGTTGAATTACTGAAAATCACCACGGTATAGTTTTGCCCGTTTTTTGAGACGTTGAAGGGATTAGCCCACCAGCATTCGATGGATACTGACGTCTTAGCTAGGAGTCTATCTTGGTAGGTGTATTCTGGATATTCTCCGTGAGAATTTACAGATCCATTGACTATACCACTCGCCTCTATTGTTAGGACATATCTCCCTGGAGTATCTATCGCTACGACCCATGAAACTTGCACTGTTTCTCCTGGAAGGAGTGTTCCAGAGTTCAATGGTTCCATGGCGCTGCCTTCCTGTAAGGTTAATCCAGCAGGTACAGTTATTTTCGCATTAGATTGGTATGTAGAATAGTTTGTATCGAAGAAGGCATCGTGGACGGGATAAGTAATGTTAGCAGTTATTTTGTAGATATCAGGCTCTATCATCTGGGTTTTAACTGTGGCGGTCCAGGGGTGAACAAATAGTCCCCAATAGTTGGAATAGTTCCACAGAGAGAGAAATGTGTCGTATTCTATGGCTGTTTCAGGACCTCCGTAAGATCCAGCCCACGCGGTTTTGTTCCAAGGATCCTGAACAATTATATGAGTTGCGTTGTAGCCGACTATGACTCGGTAATGAGACTTTTGCATGGAGAGATCGTACCATGTGGAAACAATAACTGGATAGCCTTGCCTTACCGCATCTTTTAGTTCATGTAGAGTTAATCCGTATTTTTCGAAGGCTCCGTACCCATATTTCCTTAAGGAATATCCGGTTATGTTTCCTGAAATTTCATCTCCCATAGATGTGCTTAAATTGCTAAAATGTCCGGCTCTTCGTAGCTCGTCGGGATAAGTTATGTTTGGGAACGTTCTTGCGACTTCAGCTATTTCTTGTTGCGGAATTGCTTCGCCGTAATAGTCGAAAACCATTTGAAGAGCAGCAGGTCCGGAATAATAGGTTTTTTCTTGATAATAGAATGGTATTGTAATCTTTTCTTCAGGTTCACTTATCTGTGCTGTTCCGTTTGTCCAATCGAAAGTGAGATAGTTTCCTGCAGGGTCTCGTAGGTATGTGCCGTTGTAGAGGGCGTCTCTATTTGTGAAGTTTAAGTAGGATTTTCCCGTTGTTAGTGCTGTGAATTTTATTTGGGCGATTTTTCCGGAGCCATTTACTGTTCCATCTGCGGGGGATTCTATTCCGAGGAACTTGACTACTAGTCCCTTGTTGTTATCGATTATTGGGGGAGGGTTGAAGAGCTGGCTGAAGCTCTGGAATATATTATCTACTGGAACTTGGACTTCTACGCACTTTATGATTGACGAATTGAAGATTAACGCGAACTGACATTCGTGTAGATTTGTTACGTTTGAAAGCTGAATTGTTATTGTGAAGTTTTCTTGAGGGAAGGGATAACTGTTTTGGGGGTCAACGAATATTGTTGTATTGTCCGTGGAATAGCCCGAAGGTATGAACGGAAAGAGAATAGCTAAAAGGAGAAGCAACGAGAGGAATAGGAAACGGCGTGTTTTCATTTCTCTATTTTCCTCCTTTAAGATGCTATCTTTCCGTAGTCAGCTGCAACGAGAGCTACGTCGCGAATGTCAATTTTTCCGTCAGGATATACGTCTGCCCTTGGATCCCAGTTCGGATCTCCTGGAAAAGATCCGTAGGCTGCTGCCACTATAGCTATGTCGCGTATGTCGCATTTTTTGTCGCCGTTTAGGTCTCCTCTTAATATTAGTTCGAAGGTTGTGGAGTTTTTGACTAGTTGTGGCCAGTAGAAGCATATGGTGTAGATGGTATAGTTGCCTAGTGCA
>QMXC01000183.1 GCA_003661945.1 Candidatus Bathyarchaeota archaeon
CGAAGAATGTCTCTAAAAAATTAACCGGTTCTTCAAATTCCTCTTTAGCAAAAGTTTTGCCCCCATCTTTATTAGTATCAATCGGCGAGCTACCTCCCAAAACCATCCCCAAGCCAAATCCGCCAATAAGGAGAGAGAAGATTTCTAAAGGACTAAATCCAAAAATACCATACTGGACGCTCTCCCTTGCTAATGCGGATGACCCACTGACAATGCCAATAAGAAAAATAGTCAAAACTGATAAAATTAAGCTAAATTTGCGGGACGGAATATCTTGGTGGAGGTGCTTAAAGAATCCGAAGAGGGTCTCAGAAATGTTACTTTGCACAACATTAGCAAGTTTGCTATATATTGCTGTTGCTTTTTCTTTTACTTCTTTTATAAACGCCTCTAATTTTGCATCTATAAGGTCGGGGGAGATGGGGAAGCCGGCATGGAAGTTGTTGCCTCTGTCTATAGGTAAGTTATTAATTTCTTTAAAATCAGTCTGTTTTGTTAAAGCAATCGTCATAAATCCCGAAAATATATAAAGTGCTTTAATGAGTTCCTGTAAGGGAATAGGGCCATTTACCGGACCAAGGTCAGGATTTTCCCCATCGAAATACCAACCTCTTTTTTCTTCATTTTCAATCCAACCTCGAGAGGTCCTAAAATCTTCTGAATATTCCAGTTTTGTCTTAGAATTATAAATCTCCTCGGGGATATCCCGTTTTAAGAGATAATCTACATATCTATCTCCTTTTGCCATAAAAAACGCCATCTGCTGAGCAAGTCTCTTCCAATTAATCAGACAAGATATTTCTTTTGCTTCTTCATAATTTAAAGTAAAGAAATAGTAACTTTGGATAAATACTTTTCTCATAAGCGAAGCTAATCTTTCAGGTTTTTCCCAATCCAACTCATTTCTTTCTCTTAAACGTTTGCCCACAATCAAACTAACACTCAGTAAATATTCTCCCAAATAATTACATAGATAAACCTTGAGTAGATCTCTCTGACTAAATCTTGAGAGGGCAGTAACCAAATGAACAGATTTAGGGTTGTCTTCGCTTATCAAATCTTTCAGAAGAGCAAAGTGGTCAGAATCTCTTGGGCCGGCAACCCGAAGATTTGGATAAGCAATAGCTTGTAGCCAAGCATGAAGCCTTCCTGAGCCTGCTCTTGTGCGCATAGGATTTATTATATCTACCATCCATAAATATCTTCCTCTATCCACACGGCCCCTCTGGATAACGTTATGAAAAAGGTCGGCTAAAGCAGTATGGATTATTCCGTATCTGGCTAAAGTAAATAAATCATGAAGATTGTTAAATAAAGCTTCTTCAAACTCTTCATCTGTCAAAGAAGGTTCGGTAAGATATACAAAATCTTTCCCTTTATCTTCTTCTTGAGTAATGTAACCAGTAACAACAAAATGTCCTCTTACTCTTCTTACCTTTATCGGCTCTCCTGTCTTGTCTATCTGAGTAGCAAGTGCTTCTTTACATTCAGAAGGAATATCTTTTACCCTCCAAATTCTTTCTCCTTCTAATTCATAAGGCATAGGATAATTACATCTCAGCCCTATTCTTTCCTTTATCTTATTTATATATTCAAACCATCTCAATCCTTCTAATAACTCTTCAGGTGACTCATTTTCTTTAAGAAGTTTAAGAGCAAGGAAACATCCCTCCTTCTTAAATTTCAAAGTTCTTCCTTGGGCAGAAATAAATTGCCAACCCTCTGTTATCTCAGAAAGATTATTCACTATTTTTGTTTTGGTTATATCTATCTCTTCTTGTCGAGGTAAAGGTTCGGGCAAATCTTCTAATTGAAGGGAAAGTGGAAATCTTATTAATCCTTCAATAAAATTGACACCAGCAATAGTATTCCCACTATCCATCAACTCGATACGATAAGCCTCAAGCATCTGTTCGAAAAACTTATTGGGCATAATACCTAAAGAGTTCAATTTTTCTTTAATAGAAACAAACGTTAGGTTTCCTTTATAACCAAATGATAAAGAGGCTATTTTTAAACCCAATAAAATATGCAAATAGCGAAAGTCGGGGAAATTTGGAACTAAAGAAAACAAATCATTATGCTTTAGTAAAGTTCTCAAAATTAACCTATCCATACTTTCTTCTATAGAAGAGACAGGTACATCTTTTAATTCTTCAAATCTCTCTAATAGCTCTTTACTAATCTCGTGGGTTTGAGGATAACGAGAAAATATCCGGAAAAGCCTCATAAACTCTGCAACTCTTAGGAGGACATTCATTTCTTTAGAAGGCGCTTCATAAGAAACCTTTTTTACTATAGCATCTATCCCCTCTTTTACTCTCTCGGAAAAATCGTATAGCCCACCAGTGAGAGTTTCTAATGTAAAAATATCTCCGTTATTTATCAATTTACCTATTTCTGATAGAGGCTCGGAACGAACACCTAACATTTTAAGATTTTCTGGGGTATGAGTAAGCACCTCTAAAAGAAACTCAGGTCTATCATTAAACAAAGACCTTGCTGGTTGGGTCTTTAATCCAAGTTTTCTAAAACCCTCTAAGCCTAACTTGTCAATTATATATTCAATTATTTCCTTTTGTACACCTTGTACACCCTCGCCTCTTTCAAATGCAACATTGATTATATTCTCCTTACCAAAGATATCTGAAATCTCTCTAAAAAAAGTTATGTCTTCTTTATAATTAATGTCGATAGACCGGATAATTCTCCCAACAAAACGGTCATCGTAATATGAATATAGATCCGTTGCTATCTTATAAACATTTTCCTTACCAAAAACTCTAATAAGATTATTGAGTTTCTCTATATTGGGAAGCCTAAAAATATCAGCGATATTTGCTAAAAACCTTGCTGCTCTTTCGGGGTATTCTTTCTCATCCTTTTCTATTTCTTCCTTAAAAACCTTAAATATATACCTGTAAAATTCATTATACTTCTCTTCATCTACAAATTTTTCTCTACTACTTTTAAATGCTGAGGACAAATGCGAAAATTTCATAAATTTAAGCATCTTTAATTTAACTGCTTCAATTTCAGTTA
>QMXC01000184.1 GCA_003661945.1 Candidatus Bathyarchaeota archaeon
CAAGGTTAGTGACATTGAACACGGTAACGTTAAACGTGCATGGAGCAGCCTCGGTAACAAAAATGTCATCCTCACCTATCCATCGATGCGTCTCGTCAGCGTAGTCTACTTTGAGTTTCGTGAAAGCTAGGGTTATCGTAACCGTCACGTTCTCGCTCTCGTCGCCCAAATATTGAGAGTCGCCATCCCACTCAGCCCAAACAGTAAAGTCTAAGACCGTTTTGCCTTGCGTCTCAAACGTGTCTTCGAGTGTGGAGGTGTCCCATTCGTATTCGTATTTTCCGTTCTGGGTTTTGACAACTGCGAATGCCGTTGTTTGGTATTGGTGGTATAGTTTTACGTCTGTGTTATTTGGTTCTACTGGTGTGGGGGTTATTGAGCCGTTTATGTGGATTGTTTCGCCTAGGTAGGCTTTTGTGGTGTTAACTTGGATGGTGATGGTGCTGGGATCACGCGTAACTTCGTTGCCTTGAATTGTTACGGAGCCGTCTTCTGTGGTGGATGGAATATCGCTTAATTCAGAGTCTTGGAGGAAGGTTTCTGTTTCATGGAAGCTTAGGGTGTAGGTGCCGTTTTTCACTCCTCGAAACTCTATTGTGCAGAGAATTCCGGAACCCGTTACACCGGGCACAAGTCCTAGGAGAGTGTTTCCACATTCTATGTATCCTGCCGTGTTATTAATATGAAACAGTAAACCCAGCTGGGGTTGACCTGCAAAAATATGGTCAGGAGGAGTTGACGCGTTAAGTGCTTCTATGGCGTTAGGGTCAAACTCTATGTGGACCTGCCAGTTGTAAAGATTAGTAACATCTTCCACCGCGACATTGATGCTAAAGTCTACTGGTAAAGGCTCACCTAGGGTGCCAACAGTCTGTGAAGCGGGAACAATTTTGACTACTGTTCCGTTGGGGGTTGCTTTTGATACGTAAAGCGTTGAAGGGAAAGTTAGGAGGGATACTAAAAATGTTAGCGTTATTAGGGAGGTTAACATTATTTTCTTGGTTTTCGCCTTCTCCAAATTATTCCACCACTCCGTCGGATGGGCTTTAGTATTTGTTCTCAAATTCCTATTTAAGGCTTTTCAAAACTTCTTGCAAGAAGAAAAAGGAGGGGTTTAGCATGTTTGACCGAAGTTTCTGGCTACTATTGCTATGTCGCGCATGTTGACTTGGCCGTTTCTGTCGAGGTCGGCTTCCGGGTTCCAGCGTGGGTGTCCCGGGTAGGAGCCGAAGGACCATGCTACTATGGACATGTCTTTCATGTTTACTTTACCATCGCCGTTTATGTCGCCCCATATCTTTATCTTTACGTAGCCGTCGCTGAGGAAGTTGTCGGATAAGTCGTATTCGTATGGAACAGCTGAAGCTTCAGCGCTTATGGTGTAGTTGTGGCATGGTTCCAGCCCGCTTGTGTTCCAGATGAAGAACAGTGTTATTTCCTCGTTTGGAGCGAGGTCTGTGACTGTGTGGGTGCCTACGGTGTTGTTGTCGTAGTATACTGTGACATCGAAGGTTTCGCTCACGTTGCCTTCGTTTTTAGCGATGACGGTAATGTTAACTATCCATCCCGGATAGACAGCTGTGAGGTCAGGTTCAACATGAGTTATTGCCACGTCACGTATTAGCCGTCGAATTTCTATCGTACCGTCAACGTAGACGTTGTTTGTAAGGTTGTATTCGAAGGGAACGGTTGAAGCTTCAGCGCTTAACGTGTAGATTCCTTCCGCTACATCCGTGGTGTTCCAACTGAACGTTAATTCTATTTCAGCGTTTGGAGCAAGGTCTGTGACTGTTTGCGTGCCTATGACGCTGCTGTTGTAGAATGCTGTAACATCGAAGGTTTCGGTTACGTTGCCTAAGTTCTTAGCGATAACTGTAACGTTTACTATCCATCCGCTGTAGGCCCAGGTGTGAGAGCATGTAACATCTATTACTGCTACGTCGCGTATCAGCGTTTGTACGTAGCCGTCGGTGGCTTCGTGGGCGATTGGTTGTCCATCGACGTCTACTATGCTGGTGTCGTAGAGGTCTAGAACGCTTGACCCTATATTGTCAACCATAAAGGTTAAGGTTACTATTGAAACTGGCGTGTAGGTGGTGATGGGATTCGCTGGAGAGTAGTAGGTCACGTTTACCCATATTAAGCCAGCGCCGTCGTCGAGCATCATACTCACTGTGAAATGCGTTTCGTTGAGAACTGGATGAACCATAATTCCGATGCATGTTAACATTTCCGTGTTGTATCCGAGGCTGAATTCGTAGCCGTACATGTTTTCCACGTCGTCGAGCATGACGTCTACGCTGAATATGGTTGATGGAAGCAGCTCGGGGTCGATTATTTCGGGCGGTTCGATGTAGAGCTTTGCCATCTGGATGTTGTTGAAGAAGCCGTCATAGGCTTCATGGGGCAAGGATGAGCCTAATTCGTCGGTTAGCTCCGTATCATATAAGTCGAGGTCGCTGACGCCGAAGTCTTCAACGTGGAAAGTGATGGTGGCTAATACTCCTTCACCGCTCACGGGAGGTTCAGGTGGAGAAAGTTCTGCTGAGAATTCCACATATCCAGCTACGTTGTCTATTGTGACGGTTGGAGTAACGGATGGTGGGAAGAAGTCTCCAAGCACGGCGTCAACTACGTTTAATACTGACGGGTCGAAGCCCAGTTTAAAGCTGAAGCCGTACACGTCCGTTGCGTCGGCTATGGAAATGTTGACGTCGAAGTTTGTGCATGGAACGAGCGAGGGATCGGTTATTTCGCTGGGGTCAACGTAGATGGTAGCCGGAGGTGGACCAGCGGCGTTTTCGAAATATCCGCCGATAGCGGTGAATTCGATGTCCAGTAGGTTAGAGTCGAGGAGAAACGTACTGTCGGCAACGAAATCTAGAGTGGTGCTTCCGCTTCCTTCCACTAGGAATTCTATAATTACCATCTTCCCGCTTCCGGTGAAGCCGGAAACACTTCCCATGAGGGAAGCACCCATATGTATTGAGTTTTCGTCGATGATAGGACCAGTGGGCAGGAATGGG
>QMXC01000185.1 GCA_003661945.1 Candidatus Bathyarchaeota archaeon
TCTTCTTCACAAATCCAAACGTACAACCATGCATAGAAAGAAGAAAACTTGGAACAGGAGGCGCAGTTAAGCGGGCAATAAACTTGACAAGTGCAAAGCAAATTTACGTCATGAACGTTGATGATATAGTCTTTTATAATCCAAGGGAATTGTTCGAATACTCAAAGAGAGGAGCAGCCTTACTGCTAGCCCAGCCACAATTACCTTTTGGAAAGGCAACACTACAAGGAAACGTTGTTACAAAATTTGAACATAGACCAACTTTGAACATCTGGGTCAACGCAGGACATTATGTATTCTCTAGGCAGGTGGTCGAAGAATATTTTCCAGACCAAGGAGACCTCGAACAGGAAACTATGCAAAAACTCGCAAAAAGCAAACTCTTGTTAGGTCTCAAATATCCCGGGGAATGGCTAACACTAAACACAATGAAAGACCTGATTAGAATTAGAAAATACTTCAACAAACAATAATTTAGGCTATTCGTAAAACTAATAGTTTTGGTACGCCGGTAGTCTAAATATTCAGTTTAGCAGATTTTCAGTTTTCTTAAGAAATTCTAATGGTGGGCCGGGAGAGATTTGAACTCTCGACCTTTCGGTTATCAGCCGAACGCTCCAACCAGGCTGAGCTACCGGCCCTTTTTCCTAAGCGTCTACGCTAGGATAATTTTTGTTACGGGTAGTTTATTAAAGTGTTTCTGGAGCAAATACTGTGATGTGTAGGAGAAGCTTATGAATAAGGGGGAGCTTGAACGGCGGATAGCTGCGTTAACCCGGGAACTTAACGCTTTGAAAAGGCGTAGAGACGAGTTGAACGGTGAGGCAAAGGGCTGGGCTGAAAAACGAAACGAGATAAACAATCAGGTGAAGAATGTTAGAGGCGAAGTGAAAAGGCTGAAGCAGTTGAGAGACGAGCTAAACAAGAAGGTAAAGAGGCTGAAGGCTGAAAGAGAGAACGCTAGAAAAGAAATTGCTGCGAAAAAACGGCGAATAGCAGGCATAAAAAAGGAGCTGGAGCTGGTTAAAAGACGAAAACCTTCGGAAAGTTTCAAAGCATTGCAAGAACAACTGGAAAAGCTGGAATGGAAGATTCAGACTACACCTCTAACGTTGGAAGAGGAAAAAAGGCTCGTGGAAAAGATTAGGCAGACTGAAGCAAGCCTCGCCGTGCACAAGAAGATACGGCAACTTCGACGGCAGAAGCTGGAACTTCAAGCCGAAATAGAGGCGTTAGAGACAAAAGCCGAAACTTTTCATAGGCAACTTACGAAAACCGCTGAGAAAAGCCAAGAACTCCATCAGAAGATGCTGGAAAAAATAGAGAAAATCAACAGCTTAAGGCTGGAGGCTGAAAAGGCGCATCAAAAATATCTGGAGTTTCGGCAACAAGCTAAAGCCGTACACGAAAAGCTTGTTCAGATAGCCGACAAGATTAAAGCGTTGAAGCTGAAGCTTCGTGAAATTCAGGAAGAACGGAAACGAAAATATGAATTAGAAATACGTAAAAAACTTATAGAAACAGCGAAAGAAAAACTGAAACACGGCGGAAAGCTTAGCTGGGAAGAATTTAAAGCCTTAGCGGAAAACAGCGTCGAAGAACAAGGTTAATCCAGCTTGAGACGCAAAATTAAAGTGCTAATAACCCGCATTTACACGTGAAAAAAGATGGCTGCCACGGGAGAGGAGGAAAAACGAATACTAATTTTATGCGTGGACAGGGACGACGATTTAGGAAAAAAGGCTGGAATAAAAACTCCCGTGCTAGGAAGAGACGAAAACTTGAACGCAGCCATTGCATTGGCCCTACGTGACCCGGAAGAACCCGACGCCAACGCCATGTTCGAAGGCGTAAGAGTCTACGACCGGCTGTACGGAGAAAGGAAAACCGGAGAAACCTTCCAGCTAGCAACGATTACGGGCTCCGAGTTCGGCGGAATAAGCGCTGACAGAAAACTCGTGGCAGAGCTAAACGAAGTTCTTAAAAAATTCAAAGCTGACGAAGTCATCCTAGTGACCGACGGCTACTCGGACGAGGCGGTTCTCCCCTTAATCGAGTCGCGAGTTCCAGTTTCATCCGTCCGCCGAATAGTAATGCGCCACAGCAAATCAATAGAGGAGACCGCGGCCTTGTTCACACGGTATTTAAAACTCGTCATGGAGCACCCGCGATATTCCCGCATAGTCCTCGGCTTGCCCGGACTGCTCCTCATAATCCTAAGCATACTTTCAGTTCTTAATCTGCTGTATTATTATTGGATAGCCCTCCTCGTAGTGCTAGGCGTATACCTCCTCTACAAGGGATTTGGAATAGACAGGCAGTTCCACAATTTTTACCGTTGGATAAAGGAGTATTCGCCGCCGCCTCTACCCGTGCAAATAGCGAACTTTTCAGCAATAGCTGCGTTCATATGCGTTGGCATAGGCGTCTTCTTAGGGTGGAATGGAGCCGCTGCCGAGGTAAAAACTCCCCCCGTAGACTTGGGCGGATGGTTGGCGCTTGCACCTACAATAGCCGGCGGCTTCATCGAGCATTCAATAGACCTTATAATCGTCGGTGCATGCGTCTTGTTGTTTGGCAGAGCTGTTAAATGGTATTTTGAACGGGACATCAAGCTTTTACGCACCGTCGTGATAGTTTCCGTAATCATATGGTCTAGGCAGATATTCATCGAAACTTCAGACATACTGAAAAACCCGGAAACCAGCTATGAACGTTTGATTTTCTCCATAGTGATAGGGGTTCTGATAGCGATAGCTACGATACTTATTGTACTGGTCTGCTACCGCGCTTTCCACGGTTTTTTCGAGAGGAAGGGTGAGCAAGTTGAAGGGTTCGGAGAGGAAGGCTGAAATAGCAGTAATCGGCGGAACAGGTTTAGAAAGGTTTGTGAAAGACGCTGAAATTGTCCGTCTAGGGACACCCTACGGTATCTCTTCACCCGTCTTTCTAACGGAGATTCACGGGAGAAACGTGGCTTTCCTTCCACGGCACGGAATTCATCATTCTGTTCCGCCGCA
>QMXC01000186.1 GCA_003661945.1 Candidatus Bathyarchaeota archaeon
TGCGGCGTTGTAGCTCTTTCAAAAGTTCTTTATTGCTTATTCCCAGGCGTTCTGAAATGGAGGAGAGCATAACGCTTTTGTTGCAAGCCTCCAAGTAGTCGTCTTTCGACGGTCTCCACTTCAAAACAGTTCTGTAGTCCTCGTAATCTGCTATTTCATCTACGCTGATTACCCTTCTGTAGGCTCTTTTTTCCTCGCCTTTCTTCTGTATGTGTACTCTTTGAACCGAGAGAACTATGTTCATGAGCGGTATGTAGGCGGGAGCTATGTCCATAGGCTTCTGAGTCAACCTCTTAACGGCTGAAGCTAGGCTGTCGGCGTGCATGGTGCACATGCCTCCGTGTCCCGTAGCCAAGGCCTGGAAGAGCACGTAAGCCTCGTTCCCTCTAACCTCGCCTACTATGAGCACGTCAGGCCTATGCCTCATCGATGTTTTAACAAGGTCGAATAAGGTTACTTCGCCTACCCCGCTCCCTCCAAGTCCGTAGCTTTGTCTCGCAATTAAGGAAACCCAGTTCTCGTGGGGAAGGTTCAGTTCCGCCGTTTCCTCTATTGTGATTATTTTGCTTCCAGGCTTTATCAAGCATGCCAACGCATTGAGCGCCGTGGTTTTTCCAGCTGCTGTGCCGCCCAAAACCATTATTGAAGTTCTGTTTTCGAGGCATATCCAGAAGTAAGCTGCCATTTCTTCAGAGAACGTTCCAAGGTTTATCAAGTCTATAATGGAGTACGGGTCTTCTCTGAACTTTCTTATAGTAAAGGCTGTTCCAAACGGAGTTACCTCTCTCCGGTAACATACCGCAAGTCGATGTTTACCCGGCAGCGAAGCGTCCACGATGGGGAAGGCTGAGCTTACGTGTTTCCCAGCCATGTGAACAAGCTTAACAACCATGTTGTCGAGTTCCTCATCGTCATAAAAAACAAGGTTTGTTTCCACGCTCTCATATTTCCTGTGCCAAACATAAACAGGCTTTTGCACTCCATCGCACGATATGTCCTCTATGTTCGGGTCTCGCATCAAAGCATCTATTCTTCCAAACCCTACGAGGTCTCTCTCTGCGTGATAGAGAATTTTATACCAGGATACGTCGGGAAGCCATCCGAGGCTTATACGATATTTATCCACTATTTTTTTCGCCTCGGCAGCGAAAAACTTTCTTGGGTCCGCTATCTCCTCCTTGGGAGATTCTATCTCTGCGAGGAGTATGCTTAAGATTCTGTCGTATATTCCCCTTTCAACATCGTCTAGTTGAAGTTCGTCTAGGATATACTTATATTCGCCTGTTTTCGGGTTTTGCACTATCGCTACGTGGGCGAAAGGCTCGTAAAGCGGGTAGCGTTCCACTATTTTGAAGCCTCGCGGTATCGGCTTCGGAGGGGGCGGCGGAACGGCTATCTTTTCTTTTGGTTTTCCGAGGTTTAGGGATATTCTTATGCGTTTGAGTTTGGCTAGTTTTTCTTTGAGTTGGAAGCGTTTCATTGTTGTTCTCCTATTCACTATTTTATTGTAGGCGGGAATCTATTAAATCTTACGTCTTAATAAACATGCGTGATTAAAAGATACCCAAATCTGAATCGGAATCCGCAGCAAACTAAGCCTCAACTTCACCCTCCTCCCCCCATGATATAGTAATAACCTTCAACTTAACCAAAACCACGATTACAACGACTACAATCACTATAATCAGCACTAACAAGATTTCCCAAGGTATAACGAAGCCTCCAGGTGAAATCTCCGGGTTAACAATTAGAAACGCTTCGGCTTGGCCATCAGTATAGCCATTTTTCGAAGCCGTGACAGTTATGGTGATGTTCAGTTTTTCAGCTGTTGGTGGGGCAGTGAAGGTGAAAACGACGGTTCCCTCTTCGTTAGTGGTTCCGCTATTCGGCGAAAAGACTCCGCTGCTACTTGAATCCGGAGTAACAAGTACATCTTGAACAGCAGTTCCGTTGCAGGTTACTGTAACAGTTACTGTAGCCTCGCCTTCCGAACCAACCTCTGATGGCTCGATTTTCACTTGAACTTCGAGAACTCCCGGAGCAACAGTTATCGTTGTGTTTCCTTCTCCCGGTGCGTAACCAGCCTTTTCAGCCACGGCTCTAATTACAATGTCGGTTTCCTCATTAACCTGCGGAGCTGTAAAAACGAATATAGCTTCGCCTTTCTCGTTTGTCAGTCCTTTGCCCTTTTCAGAGAAGTTTCCTCCTCCGAGGGAAGAAAGTTTCACCGTGGCGTTGAATATGGGGGTATCCTCATACTTTACGTGAACCCTCACATTCGAAGTAGCCTCGGAAAACAGAGATTTGTGGTCGACGCTAACTTCGACGACAAGAGTTTTTGGCTCCACGGGTAGAACTAACTGTCCACTTCCAGGAAGATATCCCTCTTTCGTAGCCGTGAAATTCATGGTCACCTCGATTGAAGTTATGGTCAGCGGAGCAGTGAAAGCAAAGGTGCATTCCCCATGCGCATCCGTAACTGCCTCATCCGCAGCGAAGCTTCCATTATTCGCTACTGCTGAAACCGTGACGTCGGCAACCGGGTCGCCGTCGTAGGTCACGCGTACATTAATGTCTGCTGTTCCTTCCGATTTGACAATGCTTGGCTCCGCGTTCGCCTCAATGACCAAAGGCGGTATAACATCAATATAGAAGTGTTCCGACCCGTCGGCGTATCCATCCTTAGAAGCCGTAGCGACAATCAACATGTGAGTCACATAGGTTGTCTCCGGAGCAGTAAGCACCGTGGTGAAATACCCTGAAGAATTCGTGGTTCCAGAACTAGCGAGAAAGCTTCCCCCTCCCCTTTGACTTACGGAAAACAGTTCAACATGCGCGTCCCCTACCGGCACGCCGCCATCCGTTACCCTAACAGTTACAGAAACGTTCTCTCCATAATCAACAGCGTAGCTGTCTGTTTCAAGAGAAACCTCCAACGGAGTTAAATCTTGGACTACCACAACTTTGCTGACGTTGGCGCTTTCAACGCCGAAATCATCCA
>QMXC01000187.1 GCA_003661945.1 Candidatus Bathyarchaeota archaeon
CGTAACGGTAAGCCACGTATTTTCCAGCTGTGGGGCTATCTCGAATTATCCGCAGTATGTCGCCAGGTTTCGCCCCGATGGCTTTCACCGCCGGGTCTGAAGCTTTTATCGCCGGCAGCTGGTGAGGGTTTACTCGATATTTTTGGAGCAGTTCTTCTCGTTCTTTGGGCGTCAGTATCTCGTGTTTCGGAACCAGAACGTGTTTGAATATGTTGAAAGCGGGAAATGCCCTGGATAGGAGTTCTATTCCCTTTTTTCGAGCGTTGCTTTTAGCTGCCTGTGTAAAGCGTCCGTTGGTGATCATTATGGCATTCTCTACTTCTCGTTCCTTCATTAGCTTTTTTAAGCGGTTGACGAACTGAACGCCTATTGTTCCCGAGGATGGCACGCACCAAATAAGAATCTTGCGTTTCTCCTTTGGAACTTCAACCAGGTATTCAACAGTGTTTTCACGTTCCACGCGTTCCAATAGTTTGTATTTGCGAAGTTTTATGAGAACTTTCGCCTTGCGTTCTTCTAGAGGCTCTTCTTCAACGGTCAAACTTAAACCTCAATCATGCGGTTTAGCATATGTGAATCACTAATGAGACGCTTAAACTTTACGCTCCCGTAAGGTTTTAGCCTTCCGGTTTGAAAGCTTTAGCTAGTTTAGATTTGTTTAGACAATTCATACGGAATTCTTATTTCCCATGCCTTTCTATTCGAGCTTGGAAAGGTCTCCAACATGGAAGTAGCCGAAGCCTACGCCCCAGCTCACATCACGGGCTTATTCCAAATCTGCGACAAGCCAGCAGACCCGTTGCAGCAAGGCTCGAAAGGCGCTGGAGTATGCCTGAAACTCGGAGTAAAAACGCGTGTAGCCCTAGAAAAGGCTTCCGAGAACAACATAGAAATTTGGATAAACGGGCAAAAGCAAAACGCTGCTAAGGTTTCAGAAACCGTGGTAAACGAGTTTTTAGCTAGAACAAGCGAAAAATTCGCTGTGAAGATTGAGCACACGGTCGAAGTGCCCGTTGGAGCGGGTTTCGGCTCAAGCGGGGCAGCGGCGTTAAGCCTAGCTCTGGCGCTAAACGAGGCTCTCCAATTAGGGTTAACCCCGATTCAAGCGGCTCAAATTGCACACGTCGCAGAAGTGAAGTGTAAGACCGGGCTTGGCACGGTTATCGCCGAATTTTTCGGCGGATTGGAAATCCGAACGATTCCGGGGGCTCCGGGAATAGGAGAGGTTCACCGCATACCCGCAGCAGATGAGTATCAAGCGGTCTGTCTAAGCTTCGGAAGTCTATCAACCGCGAAGGCATTAGCGGACATGGAGCTTCGTAGGCGCATAAACGAGCATGGAGCGGAGCTCTTAAACGTTCTTGTGGAAACGCCGACTGTGGAGAACTTCCTCAAGCTTTCGAGAAGGTTCGCTGAGAATACGGGGCTAATCACGAGCAGAGTTCGGAAAGTCTTGGACGCGGCTGATGTTCTCGGGGTTGTTTGCAGTATGCCCATGTTTGGCGAAGCAGTCTTTTCTATTGTTAAGCCGGAAAAGGTTGAAATACTCCTCGAGGTTTTCCGGAAAAATCATGTTGGAGGCGAGGTTTTCACAAGCGAAATCGGCTTTGAGGGGGCAAGGTTGCTGTGAAAGTGGAGATTCCGAAGGGTCATCCGCGTGCTGAATCGTTGCGTATACGTGAGAAACTCATAGAAGCCTTTGAAGCGGGCGTTGTTGCACGCGCTGGGCTTATAGCGCATGGCAGAGGGGAAGCCTTCGATTATCTGCTGGGCGAAAAAACCGTGCAGCCAGCTTTCGAAGCCGTAAAAGCGGCGGCTGCACTGCTGCTTACTGCGGAAAAGCCCGTTATATCCGTTAACGGAAACACGGCTGCGCTCGCGGCAGAATATGTGGTTGCGCTGGCAGAAGCGGTTAACGCGGAAATCGAGGTGAACCTTTTTTACCGAACAGCCCAACGTGAGGAAGCGATTCGAAACGTCTTGGAAAAGGCTGGGGCTAAACGGGTTCTGGGAGTAGGGGAAGAGGCTTCGGCGCGTATTCCTGAACTTGGAAGTGAAAGGCGGAGGGTAGACCCTCGGGGAATCCTCGTAGCCGACGTGGTTCTTGTTCCGCTTGAAGACGGAGACCGCACCGAAGCGCTGGCGAAAATGGGTAAAAAGGTCATAGCGGTTGATTTGAACCCGCTTTCCAGAACAGCTCAAAAAGCCGCAATTACGATTGTAGACAACGTCGTAAGAGCCATGCCGCTACTCGCGAGAACCGCTGAGGAACTCAAACACGAGAAGAAAGAAAACCTCAAACAGATTTTGCAGAACTTCGACAACGCCAGAAACCTAGGCGAATGCATCCGCCTAATCAAGGAAAGACTCGAAGAACTGTCCGGAAAGGGAAGATTCCTTGAGCTACCGAAAGGTGAAAACCGTGACCATTGAAAGAATTATTGTGTTGGGCGCCGGAGCCATCGGAAGCATCTACGGAGCGTTAGTTTCCGCGAAAAAAGACACAACGCTCGTGGGAAGAAAGGCGCACGTCGAAGCCATACGTACAAGAGGGTTAAGGGTCACAGGCGAGATAAATCAGACCTTCAAAGTGAAGGCTGACACTGAAATCCGTGATGTTCCGCCCTCCACGCTTTTGCTTCTAACAACCAAGGCTCAAGATTCCGTTCACGCCTTGAGACAGGTGAAGCCTCTGCTGAAGAAAGACACGGTTATACTGGTTCTGCAGAACGGGTTGGGAAACGAAGAGGCTGTTAGGGAAACCCTTCGAAGCGACATTGAGGTTATACGTGGATTGACAACGATAGCTGCCGAGTTCCTCAAACCCGGAGAAATAAAAGTGTGGAAAGGTGAAACAATCCTAGGTAAAAGCAGAACATCCGACGAGATTTGCGCCCTATTCAACAGCTGCGGCTTAAAAACCCGGGTTTCGGAAAACATACGTGCAGAGGCTTGGAACAAGCTCGTTTTAAACTGTGTGGTGAA
>QMXC01000188.1 GCA_003661945.1 Candidatus Bathyarchaeota archaeon
CAAGGAACAGATAGCCATCGTGCACAACGGAATCATCGAAAACTATGCTTTGCTGAAAAAGGAGCTTGAGGACAAGGGACACGTTTTCAAGTCTAAAACAGACACGGAAGTTATAGCACACCTAATTGAAGACGCCGTGCAACGCGGTTCTGCAACGTTGGTAGAAGCTGTCGCCGAAGCCTTGAAAACGCTGGAAGGCTCCTACGCTATTGCGGTTATTTCCACACTGGAGCCGGACAAAATTGTCTGCGCACGGAACGAAAGCCCGTTGACAATAGGCGTTGACGAAAACGGTGTTTACTGCGCTTCGGATATTCCAGCCTTCCTCCCGTTAACCAATAGGGCAGTAATTGTTGAGGATGGAGAGCTCGTCGTCCTTACGAGCGAAGGGTTCGAAATTCGGAAAATCTCGGACTTAAGCCTGGTGAAACGAGAGCCTAAAATCATCGATTGGACTCCGGAAATGGCTGAAAAGCAAGGTTACCCGCATTTTATGCTCAAAGAGATTCACGAGCAGCCTTTGGCTCTTCGAAACACGCTGAGGCTACAGGAGCACTATCTTGAGCTGATGACAACGTTCCTAGACAGAGCGAAAGAAGTGTTCCTAGTCGCATGTGGAACCTCCTATCACGCTTGCTTGGCAGCGTCTTACATGTTTTCTAAACTTGCATACCGAGCAACCTATCCTATAATCGCATCGGAATTCGCTGAACAGCACGGTAAATCCGTAAACATCGAAAGCACGATTCTAGCGGTAAGCCAGTCGGGTGAAACCGCGGATACTCTAGCAGCTGTGGAAGCAGCACGACACCGGGCAGCCACCATACTTGGGTTAACAAACGTTATAGGTTCCACTCTAACACGGGTCTCACGAGTCTACATATGCCAACAGTCAGGACCCGAAATAGGCGTGGCAGCCACTAAAACATTCACGGCGCAGCTATGCGTGTTGGCACAGCTCGCCTTGAGACTAGCTAAAAAACGGGGAAAAGTCTCACAGGACGAAATAGATTTTCTCGAGGAAAAGCTGGAGCAGATACCGGACATCGTGGAAAGAGTCATAGCCAAACAGGAAGAAAAAGTTAAGCAGTTAGCCAAAAAATACAAGGACAAGCGGGAGTTCTTCTTTTTAGGCAGAGGCATAAGCACAGCGACCGCTTTGGAAGGCAGATTGAAGCTTATGGAAATAGCCTACGTTCCAGCTATAGGGTATCCGGCTGGAGAAAGCAAGCATGGTCCAATAAGCCTGATAGAACCCGGATTTCCAGTAGTCTTCGTTTGTCCACCTGACGAGACGAGAAAAACAGTTATCGGAAACATTATGGAAATGAAGGCTCGAGGCGCTTCCATCATAGCCATAATCGAGGAAGGAGACGAAGAAATCAAAAGTTTAGTGGACGACTTCATAGAAATCGAGAAGGGAATTCCGGATGTTTTGTCGCCGATTCCCTACGTTATTCCACTTCAGCTTTTCGCTTATTACATGGCTGTTGAAAGAGGATACGACCCGGATAAGCCTCGAAACCTAGCGAAGTCGGTCACTGTAAAATGAGAGTGAATTTCTGAAACGCAACCATTAAGACGCAGCTATCCTAACATAGTGTGTGGTGTTCAACTTGTCAGACAGTGACTGGGAAAACCTCGTTCAAAAACTTGTAAAAGAAGGAATCCTACGTTCGCCGAGAATAATTCAAGCGTTCAAGAAGGTTCCGCGGACACGGTTTCTCCCCGAAAACATGAAACCCCACGCCTGCCTAGACACGCCGCTTCCAATAGGCTACGGGCAAACGGTTTCTGCGCCACACAACACAGCGTCTGCTGTGTTGGGCGAAACATGGTTGCTATAATGAATGAAGCCTTGAATCTGGAAGCGGGGCAACGTGTCCTAGAAGTAGGCGCTGGTTCGGGATGGCACGCGTGCACCATAGCCGAAGTAGTGGCGCCCAACGATGTTCCTAGAAGCGAATGGGGACACGTCTACACGGTGGAGATAGTGCCGCAGCTCGCTGACTTCGCTAGGAGAAATGTTATGCGCGCGGGATACGGCGACAGAGTAACAACTATTGCCGGCGACGGTTCGCTTGGGTTTTCGGAGAAGGCGCCCTACGATAGGATTTTGGTGACGGCGGCGGCGCCCAAGGTCCCGGAGCCCTTAATTGCGCAGTTGAAAATTGGCGGAGTGCTCGTAATCCCGGTTGGAGGAACAAGCTTTTTCCAGTCGCTTATAAGGATAACCAAACTTCAAGACGGAAAGCTAAAAAGGGAAAACCTCGGCGGAGTTGCCTTTGTCCCGTTAACTGGAAAGTACGGGTTTAAGGTTTAACCGAACCATTTTTCCAGCGTCGTTTTCTCTTTGCGTTCTTTTATGCCTTTCAGCATTTTCTCCACTGCTTTTCTCACACGGTCCTCCGAGAAGTCCCGTTCTCGGCATATGAAGGCTATCACTGCTTCTATGTCGGGCTGGTTCCATTCGATTTTATAGTTGTCGGTTACTTTTGGGTTGAGGAAAATCTCTTTTATTTTTCGCGGTTCAACTGGGAATTCGGCGTTTTCCAAGTGGGGTAAAAGGTTTTCGAGGCTTCCATGCTCCTTTATAAGTTTGAGCGCGGTTTTCGGTCCCAGTCCTTTTACTCCTTGCGGATTGAAGTCTGTTCCAACGAGTATGCCTATGTCGACGAGTTGCTCGTAGGTTATGCCCAAAGTTTCGAGCACTTTTTGGAGTTCAACTATTTCGGGAACAACTTCTATGTAGACGTTTTTCCGCGGCAGTTTTCTTCTTCCGCTTATAGTAACGTTTCTAACGAGACGCGGCGCCCCGAAAAGAAGACTGTCATAGTCTTGGCTCGCGCAGAAATCAGCGTCCCCACGTTTCACCAGATGCGCGGCTTGAGCTTCACCTTCACTCGGGGCTTGTATCCACGGAATACCCAGCAGCGTTAACAAGCGTTTAGCATCTTTCACCATTTCG
>QMXC01000189.1 GCA_003661945.1 Candidatus Bathyarchaeota archaeon
CGAAGAAACAGCGCTTCAAATTCTCAGAGAAAGGAAAAGATACGTGGACGCCGTCGTCATAACGGGCGGGGAACCCACAATCCACAGCGCGCTTCCAGAGTTTGTGAGAAAACTCAAAAACGAAGGCTTCGCAGCGAAATTGGACACAAACGGGTTTTTCCCCAAAAATCTCGAGCAGTGTCTACCGTATTTGGATTACGTCGCACTGGACGTGAAAACATCGTTGAAAAAATATCCGCGTCTAGGCGCAGCGGACACCGCTGAATTGCTACAAACAATTGAAATGCTGAAAAAGGGAAAAACGGAATACGAGTTCAGAGCCACGGTGGTTCCAGGATTCGTCGATGAGGAAGATATCCGAAAAATCGGCGAAATCGTCAAAGGTGGAAAACGCTTTGCTTTACAGCAGTTCATCCCCGGCGACACGCTAGACAAAACATTCAGCAACGTCGAGCCTTACACAGCCGAAACTATCGCTGGCTTCGGAGAAATCATGAAACAATACGTGGAAGAAGTTATTCTCCGCGTCTAAACCGTCTCTCCTCAAAATCTATTCTTTAGCAGAAAACAAATATAACGTTCCAAAGTCTTTAAGACTATGTTAAACCAGCTCGAGAGTTGAAAACCAAAATGTTCGAACCTAAAGGAATTTTTCCAGCCTTAGTAACCCCGTTCACCAAGGACGGAAAGAAGGTCAACGAGGAGCAGCTTCGTGCCCTTGTGAACCGCTGTATTGAGCTAGGCGTAAGCGGAGTAGTTCCATGCGGGACTACAGGCGAGTTTGTAAACATGACGGTTGAAGAGAGGAAACGCGTCATAGACATAGTAGTCGACGAAGTCAACGGACGCGTGGCAGTAATAGCCGGAACGGGCGCCAGCAGCACCCAGCAGGCTTTAGAGATGACTCGTTACGCTAAAGACGCGGGAGCAGACGCAGCGTTAGTTGTGACGCCTTACTATCTTAAGCCGACGAACCGCGGCGTATACCAGCATTTTCACACCATAGCAAGCGAAGTAGACTTTCCCATAATCCTCTACAACATTCCCCAATGCACGGGCGTCTGGCTCACGTGGCAGATGGTGGAAGACCTCGCCCAAATCCCCAACATAGTAGGCTTAAAGGACAGCAGCGGAGAACTACGCTACATGCTTGCCGTTCTGGAAAAGGTTAGGGACAAAATCAACGTGCTATGCGGACACGACGAAGTAGTAGTGGCAGCCCTAGCAGCAGGCGCTTCCGGCGCTATACTCGCAAGCGCCAACGTAATCCCAGACATCTGGGTGCAAATCTACCAGCACGTGCAGAAAGGCGAACTGAAGAAAGCCCGGGAACTGCAATATAAGGTTCAGAAGATAGCGAGGATAATAGCTGGAAGCGGCGCGGTGGGAGCAAAAGAAGCGCTTAAAATGGTAGGGTTAAAAGTTGGACCGGTGCGGCTGCCGCTAAGCGTCGGCGGAGAACTCAGCTACGAAGCCAAAGAAGAACTACGCTTGGACTTGGAGAAAATAGGGAAAATCAAGCCTCGACCTATAAAATTCGAAATAACGGAAAAACCCCTCGAAGAACGATTCGCAGCCGTAGAGGTTACTCCACAGATAATAAAGGACTTCAACATTCGAATAGGCGAAGCCCTAGCCGGACAAGAACCCGAAGTCGCACACATAGACCTCATGATAGGACGAAAAGACGGACCCTTAGGCGAAGCTTACGCCAAAGCAAAAGCTTCTCCAACCCCAGGGCACGAGCCTTTGCTCGCCATTCTGGAGCCAAACCTAGCCGTAAAACCCACCACATTAATAGTGCCTACGGTTACCATTCGAAGCATGAGGCAGGCAAGCATGGTCTACGGTCCAGCTCAAGCAGCTGTGGCGAAAGCCGTGGTTGACAGCGTCGCGGACGGAACCATTCCGAAGGAAGCCGTAGACGAGCTTCTCATAATCGCGAACGTTTTCGTTCACCCCGCCGCCGTGGACCGCCAAAGGGTTTACATAAACAACTACAAGGCGATGCGGCACGCCATACGCCGAGCCATAGAGGGGCGGCCTACAATCGACGATCTCATCGAAAACAAGGACAGAGCCAAACATCCGTTTAAATACACGCCCTAAAAGGGAAAAGGGGCTTGACCGAGAAAATAAGCGAAAACAGCTACGTTCTCCTTTATTTGAACTCTAGACGCTCCTACCTAGTCAAGGTGGAAAAGGAGAAAAAGCTTCACACGCACAAAGGCTTCATCGAACTCGGCGAGCTCATCGGAAAGGAATACGGCGCGAGAATCTTAAGCAGCACCGGCGTCGAGTTCGTCGCCTTGAAGCCTCAACTACGCGACTACATTTTCAAGTCTCAACGGAAAACCCAGATAAACTATCCGAAAGACATAGCTTTAATAGTGATGTTTAGCGGAATAGGACCCGGAAGCCGCGTGGTGGAAGCTGGAACAGGAACAGGCGCCCTAACCACGGCTCTAGCCTTCTACGTAAAGCCTTCTGGACGAGTTTTCACTTATGAAATACGGGAAGAATTCATCGAAACAGCCCGCAAAAACCTCACACGAGCCAACCTCACAGAATACGTGGAAATAAAACACAAGGACATAACCGAAGGAATAGACGAGAAAAACGTGGACGCCGTGATACTGGACATGGCGACTCCGTGGCTCGTTGTACCCCACGCCTACGAAGCATTAAAACCCAGCGGAGCTTTCGTCTCCTTCAGCCCAACCATAGACCAAGTCGTCAAAACAGTAGAAGCCCTAGAACAAAACGGCTTCATAGACATCCAAACCGTCGAATGCCTAACGCGGGGAATGCAAGTCAAACGTGGAAAAACCCGTCCTCAGACGCTGATGACCGCCCACACGGGATACATAACCCACGCGCGAAAAGCCTCACGTCCCACCCCATGACCTTCGTCAAATAACGCTAAAACCGTTTTAGCACTCCCGATTTTTCCG
>QMXC01000190.1 GCA_003661945.1 Candidatus Bathyarchaeota archaeon
CGGGAATGCAAAAAGTTCGTGGATAAATATTTGGGTTCGGAGAGAACGGTTTGCGGTCCCTTTGTTGAAGATTCAAGGTGGGTTGTTGAGGTTCGTAGAGAAGTCGTTGACGCCGCGGAGTTTTTACGTGAGAAGCTGCGGGATGGCGGTCGAACTGTGGGGGTAGCTGGGAAAATCAGCGATGTGCTTAAGGAAGGGTTTAAGGTGCTTTTGAACGAGGAGGTTTCGGATGTTTACTCTTCGAACCGGGAGTTTGCGAGGTTTTTGACGGGTTTTCTTAGGGGTAGACCTTGGTGGCTGGAGCGAGGCTAGACGAGGGGTTCTGCTAGGTAGATGTTGTGCTTGTTTGTTAGGATTCGAGCCTTGATTTTTGAGCCTATGGGTATGTGCTCAGCGTTTACGAGGGTTATGGCTCGGTCGTTGTTAGGCGCGACGGCTAGCTTTTCATGTTTGAGCCAGCCGGGAGCCACGGTTTTTACCCGGATGGTTTCAAACCTTCTGTAAGGAATGGGAAGCATCTGCCGTTTGTGAATTCCGAAGTCTTCTCTGTTTAATCGAAGCTTTGTCTGGAAAAGGTTTTCCCATTCCTCGAGCTTACGGCGGAAGTCTCTCCACGAAACGTAGCGCATTCCTTTTGGTTTGCGTCCATGCTTATGCACCTCGTATTTCTGTATCCCCAACGGTGGGAAACGTTTGCCAGCGCCTAGGTCAATCGTCCAACGTATTATTTTTGGGATTTCCTCGTCGTTCCAGCCGGGAACCCAGACTGGGGCGACGAGCAAGTCAATGCGGGTGTTTTCCACGATGTATTCGGCGAGTTTCATCACGCGAGTAACATCATACCAGTCCGTGTCCGTAAGCCTACGCGCCAGCTCCGGGTTTAACGCGTCTATCGAGAGGTTTATTCGGGTTAACCCAGCGCTGGAGAGCTCGTCGAGAATCTTCTCATTGAACAGGGCTCCATGGGTTTGTAGGGAAACGGTTTCGACGCCTTTGATTTGGTTGAGCTGGTGGACGAGTTCAGCTAGGTGAGGATAGGTGAAGGGGTCTCCTACGGTGTCTATGTGGGCTTCTATGCCGTGGCGTCCCTTGTACTCGACGATTTTGTCCATTTCTTCGATGAGGTAGTCCAACGGAACCGTGTACTCCGTCTGCCGAATCTTTGATTTAGGTCCAGCGTTGGTGGAGCAGAAAACGCATGACAAGACGCATAGCGATGTGGGGCGTACTTGAATCACGTTTGTGCCTCGGTCGATTAGCCCGAAGGCTATGCATCCGACGAGCGGGATAGGCGGCGAAACCTCGAAAACCGAACGTGGAACCCGCATTGTTTTCAACTGTTCAGAATAAAATGTATTATTGTAATTATAATGTTTCAGTGCACCAAAGTTTTAGACTACATTTTTTATATTCTTGGATGCGCATAGTTAGCCAACGGCTAGAGAGGGGAAAGGAGAAAACTTGCTTATGCGAGACGCGGCTGATGTTTCATTAAAGGATTTTGACTTCATGTTTGAGAATTCGACAGTTAAAGTGGTGGCTAACAGGAATTCACCTGAAATAACAATCGCGGATTTAAAGGTTGGTCCCTTCGAGGAGGGAAACGAGTATGAGTTGCTGTTCTGGGTTGCCCATGAGCTGGAAAAAGCGCGAATAGTGCGTTTTAGGCGGGAAGAAATGCTGGATATGCAGCAGCTGCATAAGATTCACTGGAAGGAGAGGGTTCAAGGCATTAGTCGTATGGCGGAGCTTCCGGAAGACTTTTACCCTAGACTTCGCAGATACCTTGCGAGGTTGAGGGAAAACGCCTTAAAAAACCCGGATAAGATGCGGGAGTACATGAAGGCTAGCCAGCTTGCACGGGACATAATTAATAACAGAGTTAAAAAGGTGGTGTCTCTGGCTTCGATTCCAACGCCTACCAACCAGTTTCTCAAAAACCTAACAGCTGAAGAACGCGTTTTATATGAGCGCCTTCACGAAATAATTTCCAGCTGGAGAAGGCAAATCCTAGAGGGAGATGGGAAGTGACGGAAGAAACGGAGCTTTTAGACCCGCAAGAGCTGTTTCAAAGCCTTTTTAAAACTGAAAAGTATCGGCAGAGAATCTCTCAGATGGTTTTGGCGAATAAAACTTCGCTTCTAGTCGACTTCCTAGACATAGTTTCATTGGATTCCGCCTTAGCCATGAACCTTCTAAACGAGCCGGACAAATATCTAAGCTATGCGAACCGAGCTGCATACGCTCAGCTTCAGATAGAAGACCCGGAATACAGCGAAAAAATAGACATGGTGACAGTGAGGCTTACCGGGCTGCCTGAAACCACGTCGCTGAGAGCCTTAGGCTCGGCGAACATCGGGAAACTCGTAATGGTGGAGGGCATAGTTGTCCGTGCAACGCCGGTTCGACCCATGGTTATGCAGGCGGCTTTCCGGTGTAAAAGATGTGGCAACATCATGCGGGTAAACCAGACCGACGCGTTTTTGAGGGCGCCCTTCGAATGCAGCGACCCGAACTGTAGACGGAAAGGGCCGTTCGACTTCATACAAGAGGAAAGCACGTTCATAGACTCGCAGGAGCTTAGGATACAGGAACGCCCGGAAGACCTTCCGCCGGGACAGCTTCCCCGCGCCTTGGGGCTTAAGCTTACTGGAAGAGATATTGTGGACGTGGCTAGGCCTGGAGACCACGTTTCCGTTGTAGGAGTGGTTCGTGCAACGGCGCCGACTGTTCCTCGTGTTGGGAAACTCAGGGTTTTCAACCTTCATTTGGACGTTAATTTTATCGATGTTCTGGGTAAGGAGCCGGAAATAGCGCTTCTTTCGCCGGAAGAGGAAGAGGAGATTCTTAAACTTTCGAGAGACCCGTGGATTCACCGTAAAATTATACGTTCAATAGCGCCGTCTATCTATGGGTATGAGCATATTA
>QMXC01000191.1 GCA_003661945.1 Candidatus Bathyarchaeota archaeon
AATGGAGCTTTCTAACATCCGGTCCAGTTAGCTCTTCGCCTTCTATCGACATTGCAGAAAACCACCTAATCGCAGCAAGCGATGATGGAATAGTTTACGCTCTAAATGCTGAAAACGGAGATGAACAGTGGACTTCACCTATAGGACCAGTGAACATGTCTTCCCCAGCTATAAGCAACAACAGCTTAGTCTACATAGGGTCACTGGATGGAAGGCTTTACTGCTTGAACGAAACAAATGGAACAATTCTGTGGGATTACCTCACTGGAGGTCAAGTTATTTCCTCTCCAGCGCTAACTCAGGAAAATGTGCTGTTCACATCCACTGATGGAAATCTATACTGCATAGGCCCGGAGTTTCCAATTCACGACGTAGCAGTAATAGACGTCGCGGTGAATCAAACAGTTATCTCCTTAGCTGATATCGTTCAGGTAAACTATACTTTGGCTAATCTGGGCAATAGAGAGGAAACATTTCAAATTAGCCTATGCTATACCACTACTGAAATATGGATGCCGCCTGCATACGGCGATCCTGTTGTTCTCTATAGCTATAATATAACTTTGCAGCCGGGTCAAAGCCTAACCTTGACTTACAACTTTAACGTGTCAACGGTTTCCGCGAATCAATTTACTATTGTTATAGTAGCTTCAAATATGCAACGAGAAGATAATCCTAACAACAACCGTTACATCGATGGGAGCATAAAGGTTTCAGGAGTAGGCGGGAGACGCGGTTCTATCCCAGTACTGACATAACCCCCTTTTTTCTACATCAGCCTATCAGCAGCCTAAGCCTTCTTTCATTCCAGGATTATTCTTGCGTCTACGGTTTTTGCGCCTTTCGTGTATACCATTATAGGGTTTAGGTCCAGCTCTTGGATTTCAGGATGTTCCGTAACAAGTCTGGACGTGTTGAGTAGGATTTCAATTATTGCGGGAATGTCTGCTGGCGGCGTTTTCCGGTAGCCTTTCAGAACGGGGTAAGCCTTAATTTCGGTTATCATTTCTTCTGCTTCTTCCTTTGTTAGGGGGAGTAATCTGAAGGCTACGTCTTTGAGCAGCTCGACGAATATGCCGCCGAGACCGAACATTATGGCGTGTCCGAACTGCGGGTCTTTGATGACGCCGACGATTATTTCGGTTGAAGAAGGCGCCATCTCTTGGACTAGAACCCCTGTTATCTGCGCGTTAGGCTTATGCTTCTTTACGTTGCCGATAATCTGCTGGTAGGCTTTTTCCACTTCTTCCGAGGACCGAAGGTTTAGTACAACTCCGCCTACGTCTGACTTGTGGACAACGTCGGGGGAAACTATTTTCAAAACCACGGGGTAGCCTATATTTTCAGCCGCTTCAACAGCCTCTTTCGGACTCTTAGCCACCGTGAACTTTGTAACCGGAATCGAGTATTCCCTGCATATGGCTTTGGCTTCAGGTTCAAGTAGAAACTTTCTCCCTTGCTTTTGAACTTCAGCGATGATTTCTGAAGTTTTGTTCACGACAATCAATCTCCAGCCCAGGGTAGAGGGTTTATTATTTTCTCGGGTTTAGGTTTAAACATTTCCCTTAGAATCGAAATTAAACGTGAAAAAGCTTCGTGAAATGAAAAGGGATTATTTAAGCCTCAAGCTTTTTTATTCGCGTTTCAATGAACTCGACGAGTTTTTCTTCAGTCATTTTCTCCTCTTCGCGTTGTTTTTTGAGCTGTTCTTCGATCGTTGCTAAGGTTTTGTCCATGTTTAATGGTTTTATTATGTAGGCGTCGGCTCCTTTGTTTACGGCTTCCACAGCATTTTGCAAGGACGGATAACCAGTGATAATTACCTTCCGCATTTTCGGCACGTTGACGGCTAGCTTGTCAAGAAGCTTGGTGCCTTCGATGTCGGGAAGCCGGATGTCGACTAATGCGAGGTTGTAGAAGCGGTTTTTGCATTTCTTTGCGGCTTCTTTTCCGTTAGAGGCTGTGTCGACGACGTAGCCTTTTTCTTCAAGTATCGCTTTCAAGACTCGACGTATGCTGGCATCATCATCGACAACGAGTATCCTCGGCTTTTCATCCACGATTCCTCACCTCCCTCAACCTTTTTCGGTTCAACGGGCAAAATAACCGTGAAACATGTTCCTTCACCTACTTTGCTTTGAACCGTTATTCGCCCGCCGTGAGCTTCAACGATACGTTTGCATATCGACAAGCCTAAGCCGACGCCCTTTGCCTTCGTCGTAAACAAAGGCGTGAAAATCTTGTCTAGGTGCTTCTTTGGTATGCCTACGCCCGTATCTTGGAAGCTGATTTTGATAAGTCCTCGAGACTTCTTCGAGGTTATTTTGAGAGTTCCGCCTTTAGGCATTGCTTGAATGGCGTTTCGAACAATGTTGTGGAATACCCGTTTCATCTTACATTCGTCTAGGATTGCCACGTGAGCCTCTTCGGCAGCGTTTATAACTTTGACGTTTGTCGGAATCTTAGTTTCAGAGAGAACCTCATTAACGATTTTGCTTATGGACATTTTTGAGGGTTTAAGTTTGATTTCACGGGAGAAGTCTAGAAGGTCGTTCACTATTCTGTTTGCGTATTTGACGTCGTTTTCAATTATTTCGAACATCTCCCGTATTTTAGCGTCCATTTTGCCGGCTAATTTCATTTTGAGATAGTAAACGGCGCCGCTGATTCCGGTGAGTGGGTTGCGGAGGTCATGTCCGATGCTGGCTGCGAGTTCGCCTATGGTCGCTAGCCGTTGAGCGTTTTCCAGTTCTTTCTGCATCCGCAGTCTTTCAGTCACATCTCGCATGACGGCTAGAATAGCTGGTTTGTTCTCATATTCTATCAACGTGCTGTTTACTTCTACGAAGATTTCACGTCCGTCTTTCGTTAAGACTTTCACGGTGAAGGGACCTAAGTGTTTGGGTTTCT
>QMXC01000192.1 GCA_003661945.1 Candidatus Bathyarchaeota archaeon
TCTAGGTCCCGTGTTTCCATGTTTGGATTTGTCTCCAGTCTTGGGGTTTGGGCACTATTATGTATCCTTCTTCTTCGTCGCCGAACTTAACGGTTGCTTTTTCAATGTGAAGACGGGCTGTTAACGCCGCTGTTACCGCGTCAATCTCATGCGGCGTCAACGTGCGACATTCGTGTTCACCTTTTAAGCCTATTTGCACTAGTATGTCTTGAATTTTCCTCCACTCTTTTGTGGGGATGCCCAAGGCTTTTCGGGTAGATGCGGGATGAACTTCTATTACTCTGAATCCCCGCTTTGTTATTTGTTCTGTTAACTTTATGGCGCGTTTAGTAAGTTTTTCCATAGCTGGCAGACGCGGCGGAAACACACGGTAGCCGTGGCGTATCATTTCCTTGTCTGCCTTCCGTAGTAGGCCTTCTCTCGGCAAAGATAAAGGCGAGTCTATGGCAGTGAGCATAGGGCTTTTTGATTCTACTAGCCCAATTATCTCCTTGTCTGTGTAAACTTCTCCTGCTTTCACGTGTTTCCCTTCAAGCGTTGCCCATCCCGTAGGATTTTTTGGCTTTCCAGCTAAATCTAAACCTAACGTCAGTGTTACTGTCATTTTCAATTCTTCCATCTATGTTTATATATTGCCGATTTGTCTAAATTTGTTAAGACATTCCACGAGGAAACAGTAATGGAACTCCGTAAAGTACAGCGCACTCCGGGAGGAACTTTCTTCGTTTGTTTACCTAAGGCGTGGGCTGAACGATACGGCTTAGATAAAGGCTCTGTTGTCGCAGTTGATGAATCCATGAATGGGCGTTTGTACATCGATGCAACGTATAAAACGGAACCTACCCCTCGAACGATAGTCATGAAACCCGGCCCATATTTAGATCGTGAAATCGTGGGTAAATACTTGTTGGGATACGACGTGATTCGCATAGAAGCCAAGGACCATATAAGCTTGGAAGTTAGGGACGTGGTTAAACGCGCTGCCCGGAAGCTTGTAGGGCTAGAGATAGTTGAGGAAGAATACGCTTCCATAGTTTTGCAGTGTCTTTTAGAGCCATCGAGCTTTCCACCGGAAAAGATTTTGCGAAGGGAATACGCTATAACTGCTGGCATGCACCGTGACGTGGCAAACGCCTTCGTTGACGGAAATATATCCCTCGCAAAAAGCGTCTTATCACGAGACAACGAAGTAAACCGGTTATACTTTCTGCTGGTACGCGTTTTGCGAACTATAATTCAGAATCCTAGCTTAGGCGTCAAACTAGGCGTACGCCCAATAGATTGTTTAGACTACCGTCTCGCGGCGAGCCTCATAGAAACAATAGGCGATGAATGCGTTTACATAGCAAACAAAACATTGGCACTGGGGGGAAAAAAGCCTTCGCAGCCTTTGGCGAAAATGTTCATGGATTTTGATTCGCTGGTTTCCAAGGCAAGGGAAGACGCGTTGAAAGCGTTTCTAACCGGCGACATAGCTCTGGCTGAAAATGTTAGGGTGATAAGAGAGAAAATCTCGAAAAACTTCCAAGATGTGGAGCATGCTATAAAAAAGGAACCGGTAGAAACCGTTGCCTACGCTTTGGCAGTGGCTTCTGCTCTGCAGCAGATATATGAACACAGCGTTGACATCGCGGATTTAGCGATGCCTAAACCCCAAAAGTAACCGCCTATGCTGTTATCAACTCCCTAGCTTTCCGCCACTCCCTTTCGTTCCAGCTGCTACATACGAATCCTCCTACAATAACTTTTAGATTATACTTGCGGATGTTCGGGCATTTGACTAACTCCTTAAATTCGACGGCGTTCATAGGGGCACCCCATCTAGGGGAGATGAATAGGTTTTACTAACCTATCCTATGTCTGCGGGGTCCATGGAGTCTTCCTAGCGATAACGTTGAACGACCAGAGAAAGTTCAACGCTTTATAAGAATTAAGATAAGGATTAGGTAGAGGGCTGCGCCTGTCACTTGCCTAGCAACTGGTGGGGCGCTCCAGAACCAGCTTGTAGCACCGTTGAAACGTACACCTGCTATAAACCAAGCGAATATTCCGTCTACGACTGGGTTTGTTAGCTTAGCTATTTTTGGTGGAAGCCTAATCATGTGCGAGTCGACGCTGAAGATTAGGTATAACGGTGTTGTTGTTATGATGTTGAAAAGGGTTAAGCCGAGCCCTATGCCGAAGGTTTCCATGAAGGCTCTTGCGTAGATGTTTCCTTCAAAAATTGGGGCACTGCAGAAGGCTAACGTGGCTGTGTAGTCAAACATTATGAAGCTTAACAAGAGAATAAGCCTTGTCCGCCAGATGTTTTTTCGAGGGATAAAATACTTTAGGCTTTCCACCGTGTTTTGCATTCTCCTTTCTCCTCGTTCTATGTTACGAAATGGGTAAGTTAAAGCTTGTGTATGAATGTTGATTTTTGATTCATATTTTGAATTCAGAAGTATAAAATAGAGGTTAATCTGATTCGAATTCCGCTTCGGAATGAAGGCTTCAACAAAACGAGGCTCAAAATTATGGAAACCCAAATAGAACCACCTGAAACTGTAATAAAACTCTATGACCAAAATGTCAACGCATGGAAAATCGTAAAAAAGGACAAAGAACCCCAAAAATCGCTTGAAATAATAGGAAACGCTCTGAAAAAACTCGGGCTATCAAAAAACGAGATAAAAGTCTACATATACCTCGCAAGAGCAGGTGAAAAGAAAGCAAGCGAAATTTCTGAAGCTCTTTCTCTTCATAGAACCGAAACGTATCGCATACTCCGTGACTTGGAGAAGCGCGGAATGGTTTCATCGGTTTTCGAAAAACCGCTCAAGTTCATAGCCACCCCGTTCGAAAAAGCCTTGGAAACCCTTATCGAGGCGAAAAAACTCAAAATTCAGCTTCTGGAAA
>QMXC01000193.1 GCA_003661945.1 Candidatus Bathyarchaeota archaeon
TAGTGGAATACGCCAACACCCTCTTTATGTCGAAGGTTGCTAAAGCCATAGTAGCAGCCATAAAAGCCGTTAACGCGCCTATTCCAGCCACCACGTACAGATAAGTTGAAACAAGAGGAAAAACCATGGACATCCTCGCAACCAGGTATACGCCGGCTTTAACCATCGTTGCAGCGTGTATAAGCGCGCTGACAGTCGTTGGGCCTTCCATGGCGTCCGGAAGCCAAACGAAGAGAGGTACCTGCGCGGATTTTCCGACGGCTCCGCCGAACATGAGTAGGCTTATCGTCGTAATTGAGGAGGCTGTTAGAAAACCGGCGCTGTTTTGAAGAGAAGAGAATCCGAGTTGTCCCGTGTTGAAGTATAGGATTAATATTCCGAGCAGTAGGCACACGTCTCCCACACGGGTTACGAGGAACGCCTTCATTCCAGCGCGAACCGCTTCGGGGCGTTTATACCAGAAACCAATCAGAGCGTAGGAACAGAAGCCCACCATCTCCCAGAAAACATAAAGCTGGAGGAAGTTGTTCGCCATAACCAGCCCCGTCATGCTACCTATGAAAAGAAGCATAAGAAAATAGTACCGCGTCAATCCTTCTTCATGAGCCATATACCCAATCGAATAGAGCAGAATCAACGTGCCTATGCACAAAACCAAGCTTGCCATAAAAACGCTTAGGGAGTCAACCAAAACTCCGGCTGAGAGGTTAAAATATGGAATCCAGCCTACTTGGATGTCGGCGGAATACCCATTATAGATGTCCGGCAACATCGAAAGAGCAAAGACAGAAGAAACAGCGGCGATTATGAACGCAGACCAGTCTCTAAGTTTTCCGTTGATTTTCCCCAGCAGAGGCATCGCTAGGCTGCCAACCAACGGAATTAGCCATGTAAGCCAAGGTGAATAGGGAATCATCTTGTTCACCCCTTCAAACGTTTAAGTTTCCGAACGTCAAGGGTTCCGTAATGCCTGTAGGCATAGACAACGATGGTTAGGGCAACCGCGCTTACGCATCCAGCCAAAGCTGTGGAGATAATAACTATCGAATGGGCGAAAGGGTCCACGAACCCCGTTTTCCAATTCGTTGAAAAAACAATGAAGTTTATGTTTGCGGCGTTTATGAGAATCTCTATTCCCAGAATCAGCCTTATCATGTTACGTTTAGTAGCCAAGCAGTAGATTCCCGTCACGTAAAGTATCAAAGTGAAAGCAAGATAGTGTGAAAGACTAATCACGCCGACTCCTCCCGCTCGGCTTCACGTGTATCTCTTCTCAAAATAGCCAAGCATGCAGTAGCTGCAACGAACAGAACAAAAGCCTGCGCAATTAGGTCTATGCTACGGCGGTTCCACATGAACCAGCTTACCTCCCTGCCTATGGGACGGGTGATGTCAACCAGGTTTTCGTTCGAAACAGCATGTTGAAAAGCGGAAAAAGCGTGTTGAAAAGCCAGAAAGCAGAAAGCAGCTGCTGTTAGAACACTTATGACTAACCCGGCTGCTTCTATCTTGTCTACGCTCATTTACCTTACGCTCTCCTTGTGCGTTGTCAGCATTATAGCGGCTATGAAAAGGGCGACTATCGCTCCAGCGTATATCAGAAGCTGGAAGACCGCAACGTAAGGCGCATTTAGAAGCCAGAAAATTACTCCTATCGTTATACACATTCCACAAAACGCTAAGATTGCGTGTAGAATATCTTTCAGCTCGACTGTCAATAACGCGAAAGCTACGGTTAAAACCATCAGCACGACTTGTACGAGGTCACCGAGCGTTTGAAACCATCTCCCCCACTTTTCAACAATTTATGAGAAAACTTTAAACGTTACTTAAAAATCTTTCACATACGAGGCGTGTGAATGTCGGGTGAAACGCTTTATCTCTTGCCTATAGTCTTCGGTTTCTGCGTATTTGTAGTGTCACTGATTTATCTGATTGGAGGAAAAAGTTCAGCTAGAAATACGTCGAAAAACACGGATGGAAAGACTGCTCCATACGCTTGCGGGGAAGAATTTCCAGCTGAAGAATTAAAAGTTGATTTAGAACGGTTCTTCGTGTTTGCAGTATTTTTTCTGATTTTCGACGTGTTTGCTTTCATTGTTGCAACGTCTTTTTCCGCCGCGGGATTGCTTCCCATAGCTTACTGTTTAATCGTTTTGACGGCGGTTCTCATGCTTCTCTCGGTAAGGAGGCATAGGTGAAACGGGAGATTTAGATTGGGCGCGTTTGAAATCGCCTTGGCTACTGCATTTTAATACCGGTGGATGCAACGGATGCGACATAGAACTCGTTGCAGCGCTTACGCCGGAATTCGACGTTGAACGATTCGGAATACTGCTTGAAGGAAGCCCAAGACACGCAGACATACTAGCAGTCACAGGGCCGGTGACCCTTCAAGTGAAAGACAGGCTGTTACGCATCTATGAGCAAATGCCAGAGCCGAAGTATGTCATAGCCATAGGCACGTGCGCGGTAAGCGGAGCGCCGTTCAAGGACTGCTACAACGTGCTCGGCGGAATAGACCGAATACTTCCCGTAGACGTTTACATTCCAGGATGCCCGCCGAAGCCGGAAGCAATCATAGATGGAATCGCAAAACTGATTCAACACATAGCGGAGGAAAAAACCCGTGGAAAAGGAAAATGAAATAGCGGAAAAACTAAAGAAACACTTGAAAAACAGCGTCTTCGAAGTTAAAATTCCGAGGGAAAGAAGAATTTTCGTCAAAATAGGAAAAACAGCGTTAAAGGACGCGGTTAAATATCTTGTGCATGAATTGGGGTTTACCCATTTATCCACGATAACAGGGGCGGACACTAGTGAAGAAATAGAACTAATCTACCATCTAGCCTACAAAGGCTCAATTGAACTTTCGTTGA
>QMXC01000194.1 GCA_003661945.1 Candidatus Bathyarchaeota archaeon
AAGCGGGAGCCGTTTGGCATCTGAAGCTGAACACGGTAATACTTTGTTGACACTAAACCTAGAGCCTTGTAATACAAGGTTTCGCCTTGCGAGTAGGTTAAACACATGTTGTAGTAGGCAGAGTCCGTTGTCCAGACAATCTTGTTTACGTTCACTGTCCTAGTCCGTTTGAGGGTGGTTCCTTGATAAAGTTTAACGGTCCACGTCCCGAGAATCTTCGGCAGAGTGGGCAAAATAACATAGTGGTCCTTGAAGAACCACCTATGCGTATAGGTCGGGCTGGTGCGTCTTAAAACACCGTCAGGGTCAAAATATTTCACATGATAGCTTTTGCACCAACAGAGTCCGTAGGCACGAGCCTCGATAAACGTGCCTATAGTGCAATGCTTTAGTCTGGCCCACAGAAACAAGCAATTTCCAAAGGTTGTTGTAGCAGTGTTTTCTCCGTCTGTTGCTGTCACATTAAAGGTTCCGTGGATTCCGTCGAGGAGATATTCGCACGCGAAATAGCCGAACTCGTCGGTTGAAGTTGTCACGATGTCTTCAACAAGGTCTGGGCGGACTATAGTGACTGTAATAGTGGAGAAAGGATTGAAGCCGTACCCGAAAATTTTAGCTATGGAATGAGGGTCATACTCCCTTTTATCCGTCCATACGATGGGTGTTGTTTCCGCTTTCGCCGGCGGAACAACGATTCCGGGAAGAACTAATATAAAAATAGCTAATCCTAACAGTATCACGTATGATTTTTTCAATTTTCTCCCTTCTCCTATCAGCAAATAACTATGAGTTATACAACTGATTTAAAACTTACGGAATTTTCTTCTATTTTTAAAATCCTTTCAACCCGGGTGCGGAGCCAGAGTTTTTGGAAGCCCATGATAAGAAAAGGGTATGCCAGAGTCCATAATACAACGTAGAGCTCCCCATAATAGTCGTGAAACACTCTTGCTGCATCCTGTCCGTAATTTACGGTTACCAGATAAATAGAAACTATGCGGAGGACGTTGAGGAAAAATGTGACTATTGCGCCAACAATGTAGCAGACAAATTTTTGGAAAGCCGAAAGCTTCAGCTGCTTCAGAAATAGTAAAATGACCAGACTGTAGAGTATGAGGCTGTGCACTCCTGCGCAAGGCCAAGCGATGTCGTATCCGACCAGATAGGTTCCCGAAGCGTTGTAGAGCTTCAGCCTCGTTGTTCCATGAAGCCCCGAAGCCAGCGTGGTCTTGTAGCCCATAGAGTTTAGTAGTTGAGCTGCACAGTAAGCCGTAACAGGAACGAGGGCTTGAAACGGCTGGAAGGCTCCGTAGGGATACATGGTGTCGAGCAGGTAGATGGAGCCGATTACCCCGACAAAAGCCGTAGAAATCGAGAAGAGTTTGAGCCCTTCGACTCCGTATTTAAGCAGAAGCAGCACGGATAAGCAAATCGTGAATATAATATATTCGAAAGAGAGACTCCAATAATGGGCGGGCGCGCTCGAAATATCTTTCGTCAAGTCGCCGATGAATATTTCCCATTCGAGGAAGTAGAGTCCGAAAATAAAAACCGTCGGGAAAACTAGGAAGAAAAGAAAAGGGATTGTTTTCCATTGCTGCAGCTTGAATGGAGCTTTTGTTTTCAGTTTTTCCCAGTTTATGTAGGTTTCGAGAAACATAAGCCAAACAAAAAACATGTAGAAAGTTCGTCCTTTCCATGTTGTAACAAAGGATTCGGGAAACAGGTAGTAGAGAATAATTATAGGAACCAGAAAGGATGAGATGACAGCGAAATGGGAGAGCATGGAAAAATTAGACTGGTTTTTCAAACGATTACTCTCCAGTTTTCCTTTTAGGCTTCGCTAGGCATAGTATTCCGCTTAGCAAGGGGGGAACGGGAAAAGAGAAGACGAGAATTCCAAGCCATTTTAAGACGCTTGGCTGAACCATAAATGTGAAATAGACAATGAAGAAGAACAGAAGCGTTCCGGCAGCTAGATTTGCTGCTCCACCTAGCGAGGTTTTACCTTTCCAAGTTTGGATTATGCCGTAAATCAACAGTAGAACACCGGCAACCGTGAAGCCTAGAGCGAGGTAGCCTAATGAAGAATACGCGCCTAGCGATTGAAGAGTAAAGCATGTGTAGGAAATGTAGGTTCCCACGCTGAGATAGTTTATAATTCCGAGTACGCTGAGAAACGTTCCCACTAGCACTAATGTTTCAGTTCGAATTTTTCTTCTCAAACCTTTCCCTCAGCTAGCTGCCGCTCAGTTTCTGCTTAAACTAAGCCTTTATAGAAACATGGTATATTTGCTTTTAGATAAATTAGAAAAATAGAGGGGGTTTTGGAGGTTTACTTGTCTATTTCTTCTTTAGGAACCAGAGGATTATTATGCCGATTACTGCAGCTATCGCTGAGAGCACTGAAGTCACGTAGAGGGTTGTAGAAGCAGTTGCTCCTACACCGTTAATTGAGTCTTGAATTTCGTCGAGAGTCGTTTTAATGGTGCCGATGTCCGTCTTGATGGTGACAACATCGCCGCTTATATCTGAAATCTCCGCGTTCAAATCGTCGAGCGAAGCTTCGATATCTCCTAGAGTCGTGCTGATAGTGGCAACTGTTCCGTTAAGACTCGTTATCTTAGCGTCTAGGTTAGCGATGTCAAGCTCAATTTGCCCTAAGGTCGAATCGACGATGGCAACTGTTCCAATCAGACTCGTTATGTTAGCCTGGATGGTATCAACGGTGGTTTGTAGAGTTCCGACGTCCGTTTCAATCGTTGCGAGTGTGCCTTCTATGCTTGTTAGTCTAGCGTTAATGGCATCCAACGACACTTTGATGTCCGTAATATTCGTTTTACTCCAAGCTATATCGCCGTCTACTATTGTTATC
>QMXC01000195.1 GCA_003661945.1 Candidatus Bathyarchaeota archaeon
CATTCCAGCCCAAACAGGTAACACGTTTAGAACCTCTGGGGGAGGAAAGAATAGCCAGAGGTAACCGCCTACGATAATCCCTACTGGAAAAGCTCCAGCAACACAGGCAGCAAGCCTATGCTTTCGCAACGCAAAAACAACGCTTGCCGCTGCGAGGTTAGCGATGGGTCCTAACACAACATCTTGAGGGCCGATGAAGTAGTAGGCATTCGTCAAAAAGCATCCGACCGTCACTCCGATAATTACAGGGTAGCCGAGTAAAGCCGCTATAGCGATGAGACAGTCGGCGACACGAAGCTGAATAGGACCGTAAATCGTCGGATTCCCAACAGAAACCATCTGAACAACGTTTATCACCACGTAAAGAGCTGTAAAAACACCTGACAAAGCCAAGTCTTTACTATCAAATTCCAACCTTTCACCTCCTAACCCGGGGTTTGTAAGGCGGAACGGGTGGAGGCCCACTCACCCGCCTGCACGGTTCTTAGAAGAGTTTTAGCTATAAGCTTTTCGGGACTACTTGGGTTTAGGTTAAATTCTTATATTAATGTATTCTTTTCTTCTTTAGAACAAACATTGAAAGGGGAAACAAATATGAGTAAAACTTCGAATTTGTCTGGTTTTTATAAGTTGAGCATGGAAGAACGTTTAAGGATAGTTAAGGAGTTTGCGGGTTTAACCGACGAAGAGGTCAGCTTGCTGAGGAATACGGGTTCGCTTCCACCGGAAATCGCGGACAGAATGATTGAAAACGTTATAGGCGCATTTCCGCTTCCTTTGGCCGTAGCTGTGAACTTCCTCATAAACAAGAAAGATTACCTTATTCCGATGGCTATTGAAGAGCCTTCCGTGGTGGCTGCTGCGAGCTACGCTGCGAAGATGGCGCGTCAAGGCGGAGGCTTCTTTACGAGCAGCACGGAATCCATAATGATAGGGCAGGTGCAAACGGTAGGCGTTCAAGACCCTTACGCGGCGAAAATGCGCATACTGGCCATAAAAGACGAAATCTTGGAGAAGGCGAACGAGCAGGACCCGTTGCTCGTGTCGTTGGGCGGAGGGGCGAAAGACCTCGACGTGAAAGTGATACACACAACGGCTGGTCCGATGGTGATAACCGAGCTTTACGTGGACTGCAAGGACGCTATGGGAGCCAACGCCGTAAACACAATGAACGAGGCTGTAGCACCGCTGATTGAACGGGCTTCCGGTGGAAAGGTGTATTTGCGCATAATTTCTAACTTGGCGACTAAACGTTTGGCGAGGGCTTGGTGCCGCGTGCCAAAAGAGGCGGTTGGAGGCGAAGAAGTCGTCGACGGCATAGTGAACGCCTACGCCTTCGCGGCGGCTGACCCGTACCGAGCGGCAACCCATAACAAGGGAATAATGAACGGGATAATCGGCGTGGTAATAGCCACGTGCAACGACCACAGAGCCATCGAAGCTGGAGCACACGCGTACGCGGCGAGAAACGGACACTATACTACGCTTTCGTTCTGGGAGAAAACACCCGACGGAGACCTCGAAGGTTCAATAGAGCTTCCCATGGCTGTGGGCACGGTGGGTGGAGCCACAAGGACGCATCCTATAGCGCGGATAGCACTGAAGATATTGGGCGTGAAAACAGCGAGGGAACTCGGCGAAGTCTTGGCAGCTGTAGGCTTAGCGCAGAACCTCGGCGCTTTAAGAGCCTTAGCACACGAGGGAATCCAGCGTGGACACATGTCGCTTCACGCTAGAAACATAGCCATAGCGGCGGGAGCAACGGGCGAACTAATCGACATCATAGCCGACAAAATGGTGGAAGAACGTCAGATACGCATGGACAGAGCCAAACAGCTCATCGAAGAATATAAGCGCAAAAAAGAGGAAATCGCGTAAGATGATAGTTGTTCCGGGACCAGCGTCTCGAGAGCTGGGACGCAGAGTCGCCGAAAAGCTGGAAGCTAAAACCGTCGACGTGTTTCTGAAACGTTTTCCCGACGGTGAATGCTATATCCGGTTTGAAAGCGAAGAGTTTCAAGGTGAGGACGTAGCGGTTGTTCAGACCACAGCGCCTCCTCAACACGAAAACCTTGTTCAGCTCTTTCTGATGGCTGATACGCTAAAGGATTTTGGAGCAGCATCCATCACGGCTGTGGTGCCCTACTTCGCCTATGCACGTCAAGACAAACGGTTCTTACCCGGCGAAGCCTTCAGCGTCAAAACAGTCGTCAAACTCTTGGAGAACTGCGGCGTAGACAAAATAATAACGGTGAACGCCCATAACCCCAAAGTTTTGAAAAACTTCAATATACCGGTTATGGACCTGTCAGCTATTCCGCTTTTAGCAGAATACTTCAAACGGGAAGGCTTGGTTGAAAACGCTGTTTCTCTATCCGTCGGCAAAAAAGCTTTAACAGTAGCTTCAGAAGCCAACAGCGTTTTGAAGGGGGGATTCGACTATGTTCCGACACAGCGAGACAGGGTTACTGGCAACGTAACGTTGGAAGCAAAAAAGCTTCCGGTGGAAGGTCGAGACGTGGTTATCTTCGACGATATTATCAGCAGCGGGGGGACAATGGCTAAAGCCGTGAAAATGGCGCGAGAAAATGGCGCGAGAAAGGTTTATGCTGCGTGTGTGCACCCGTTGCTCGTTGGGAACGCCGAGGAGAAGATTTTAGGCAGCGGCGCTGAAGCCATTGTAGGAACAGACTGCGTTCCGAGTAAGGTAAGCATTGTCTCGGTGGCGGCGGTAACAGCAAAAACAAAAAAAAAGCAGTGGTGAAACCAAAGCTGTGGCGAAGCTTTTATATTTGCTCTCAGGCGAGCATCCTACGCTCCCAGCTTCAGAACTGACCGCCATACTCGAAGCCGAAGGCTACA
>QMXC01000196.1 GCA_003661945.1 Candidatus Bathyarchaeota archaeon
CCCGGTATGCACGCTTGAGCCATCACCGTGGCTAACATGCTTTCAAGCTTTTCCTTAACTTCTTCGGTCAAGCCTTTTCACCTTTTAAGTTTGAACTCGTCTTCACGATTTATTGGTTTCCCGTTTTTCTCGAGTTTTTCGAGGATTTTGCCGTATTCTCGAAGCGTTTTTAGTGCTTTGGCTGCTTTTTCCGGAATGTTATACAGCGGAATGTTTGTTTCGCCTAGCACTTTGTGGATGAGTTCGAAGTCTTCTCCTCCAGCTGGAACATCGACTACGGGTTTTTCCGGATATTTCTCAGCTGTTTCCGCTATTGCTTTTGCGTCTTCGGGTTCGAAGAAGCATGATTTGAGCATGTTTATTACCATTACGCCGTCCACGTTTGGGTCTGCTAGAACCATGTCTAGGACGCGCTTGTATCTTTCAGCCCTCGCGTCGGCTATCATGTCTATGGGGTTGGTGGCGTCCACTCCGGGGTAAAGCCTTTCAATTGTCTTCTGCGTTTCCGGAGTTAACGGTGCGAGTTTCAATCCTTCCCTTGCCAGAGCGTCAGCCGCGATTATCGCTGGTCCGCCTACGTTGCTGACGACGGCTATTCTTTCACCTTTAAGCGGCGGCTGTTTCTCCAGTGCGACGGCGGAGTTCATCAGTTCTTCGAGGGTTTCAACGCGTATTATTCCAGCTTTCTTAAGCGCTGCGTTGAATACTTCGTCTGAACCCGCGATGGAAGCCGTATGGGAAAGGGCGCGTCTGGCTGCTTCAGCTGTTACTCCTCCCTTAAGCACGAGTATAGGTTTTCTCCTCACTATTTGTTGGGCGGCTTCAACGAATCGTTTTCCGTTTTTTATACCTTCCATGTATAGGCATATAACGCGTGTTTTCCGGTCGTGGTCAAGATATTGGAGCAGGTCCACGTCGTCTATGTCTATTTTGTCGCCCATGAACGCGAACTTGCTTAATCCAAGCCTATAGTAGCATGCCCAGTCGAGGAGGCAGGCGCCTACTCCTCCGCTCTGCGATATGACGGCGATTCCGCCTTTCCTAGGCATCAAGTCGCGTTCAAAAGTGGTGTTCAATCCGTTTTCGGTGTTGATTACGCCCATAATCGTGTTAGGACCCAAAATGCGCACGTTGTATTCGCTTTTCAACGTGAGAAGCCTCTGCCTTTGAGCCTCCTTGTATCCCCCGGTTATCATCACCAACGCTTTTACGCCTTTCCCAGCGCTTTTCTCAGCTTGCACAATTGATTCTTCTGGTGGAAGCATTATAACGGCTAGCTGCGGCTCGGCTGGAACCTCTTCTATGCTGGCGAACCCTTTTTCGCCGTGCACGTCCACCACGTAAACTTCGCCTTTAAAGTATCGTTTCATGTTGTAAACGACGTTTTCGAAAAGCTGGGGTGAAGACATTCCCACTTTTTCCCGGATTTTGCTCGAACCTATCAGAACAACTCTTTCCGGCTCGAAGAGCACCTCTACTTCACGGTTTAGCTGCATCTGACGACCCGCTTTCAAATGATAAGAGAAAGATTAGAAAGCAGATTCATTCTCTTAAATTTTAGGGCGTATAAAACAGCGTTTAAACCTCGTTTATTGCACTTAAAATTCAAATATAGCTTTTTCTTTGTATATTAGGAAATAAAAAATGAAGAGAGTGTCTGTTTTAAGCTATGGGGTTTTTCTGCTTTTTATGAGTTTAAACGTGGTTTCGCCGGGGTTATTAGAACTAAACATTAAGGTTGGGGTCTTTTTCTATGTATGGTATGACCCGAAAGATTCAACTTCGTGGCGGTATCCCAAAATTCATGATAAACCCGTTTTAGGACATTACAACAGTTGCGATCCGGAAGTGATTAAGCAACATTTGAAATGGATAAGCGATGCTTACATTGACTTCATTGTTATTTGTTGGTATGGATATACTTCATACAAGTTCATCAATGACACGGCCCATCAAGTTTTTGAAGTAGCGAAAAACGTTTCCACAAACGTTAAACTGTGCATAGCAGTTGAACCTTTTAACGAAACCGAAAATGGGTATGACTACGCTGGAATCTATAACTATGTCTGGAACAATTTCGTGAAACCTTATGAACCGTTTTATTTCCATTATCAAGGTAAACCTCTCTTGCTTTTCTATCAAGGGAAGTATCTCGTTCAAAACGGAAACTTCCCGAAAAACAACACTTTCACCATAGAAATTTTCGGACATGAAGAGTATTGCACATGGGTTTACGGTTATGCTGAAGAGTTAAGAGTTGATGGACCGTATCCGAGAAACAGACAGTTTAGCGTTATGCCACGATACGACGAAACAAGCATACCGAACCGGACGCGACAACACTGCATAGACCCTCGACTTGAGTATTTATATGTGGAACAGTGGGAAGAAGCTTTGAAGTTAGCTTCCAGAGGAGCAATAGACATTATTACAATAACTTCGTGGAACGAGTTTCCAGAACGAACCGCAATAGAACCCCACTATGATTCCACTGCTTGGAACAAAAATCCCTATTATCTCTACGACCTCACACGCACCTACATTTGCAAATTAAAAGGTATTGACCCGCAAGTTCAAGAAAACACCAAAGACGATCTTAAGCTACTTACAGTGTTAGGAACACTTTGCATAGCAGTTATTCTTGGACTATTTTTAGGTAGGCGAAGGTTGCGGTTAAAACGAAGATTGCTGCGAACAACGCCACATTCAGCAGCATGAGCGGGGAGAAGGAGGGATATCCCAGCAGAAAGGAGCGGGTTATGTCTGCGCCGGAGCTTAACGGGTTTATCTCCGCGATAAACACGAGAGGCTGAG
>QMXC01000197.1 GCA_003661945.1 Candidatus Bathyarchaeota archaeon
CAGCCTTTTCCTTTGCCTCGGCGCTCGCGATGATTATTACGTCGTTTTCTTCTGGACGCAGCAGCTTCATGAGCTGACGATAGGCTTTCGGGTAGGTTTCGGCTACATCATCGCTTACGCAGGGTACGGTGAGTTTTCCGTTTGCGTATACCAGCGTTACCGCCCCTTTGGCTCCCGTTATCACTGCGGCGTCACGCTGCTTCATTCCGCACTTGACTTTATCTCCGCTGTTGCTGATGAGTATAGCGACGTTGTATTCGGCTAGAGTTAATTCGTTTTTTTCGACGCTAACCTTCCTTTTAAAAATTGAACTGTGTCTTCTCCAAAGCTTTTCGCCTTTTTGAGTAAGCTGACATCCGGTCTTCGACGTGGAAACGAGTCCTGCTTCTTTTAAACGTTTCAGCAACGTTCGAGTTGCACCTTCGCCTATGTTTAACTCTTCAGAAAGCTTCAGCCGCCCATAAGACCTTTCGGCTATTAACTCCAACGCGCGTATTACGTGGAAAAGAGAGAACGAAGGAGCTGGTCCCGGAGCTTTTTCAGCGAGAAGCCTTTCTAGTTCCTTTTTAATCTTCATTTTACCCACTGCTGATTGAACTATTTGTGGGAGTTTTATAATTAGGTTTACTGTCGTTTACTTAGGGGGTTTCTAGAAAACTGTAGCGTCTTACCTTCTAACGTAGTATTCCCGAACTATCCCCGCGGTTAATGAGATTAGCCCTACCGCCAAGAGATATATCAGTGGAAATATGAATATCGAGAGTAGCTGTTCGTATTGTAGTTCCTGCGGCATTTGAGGTGTGAAGAAGAGGGCTATCCACAAGACGATAAAGGTGCTTATGCATCCTATTCCAAGCCCTACTGACAGTCCGTGAATGAAACCGGCTCGGTCTCCGCTGGAATCTTGCATAGGCTGCGGGTTTTCCTCTTCCGTTTCCTCTTCCCGGGGTGTTTCTTGTTCTTCCGTTAGTTCTTCCTCTATTATGTTTTCTTCTATTTCTGCGGTTTCCATTGGTTTTTCACCTTAAGGTGTTTTTTGGTATTTTGGTTTGGTTAATAAAACTATTCAATTTTGGATTCTGATTCAGAATACAGATTTTCGTTCGCCGAAAAACTATCCATAAACTTTAGGCGCGAGCTGGTCAACCGCCGTTTTCACCTTGTTCCATTCATCCACGCTTCTAATGTGAAATTTATGCTTACGCTTCCATGTTCCGTCTCGAAACTGCCATAAATACATGGCTATAGAACGCCTTCCATATGATTCGATCACGACTACGGCTTCCCACCATTTGTCGTTCTTAAATATGGTTACGTAGTCAATCACCTTATAGAAGTCTGACAAGGGCAATTTTTCGCTCATAGCATGTTCTCCCCTTTCATTTTCATAATCAATTTCCCAGTTGTGCTTTTAAGCTTTACAAACCGGAGCTCTAAAAAGTGAAACGGTTGTTCTCGAGCACGGTTAAGGTGGAGCCGTCCCGTTTTTTCACCTTGACCGTAGGTTTCGACATGAGTAGGTCAACGTGGGTTTTCGAGGGGTTTCGCCCATTAGGCATGTCTAAGTTGTTTCCGAAAGCTACGTGAACCGTTCCAAGCATCTTTTCAGCCTCTAAGAACTCTTGTGTGAAACGTGCTTTGGGGTTTATTCCAAAGGCGAATTCGCCGACGACGCTTGACCAGTCGTCAGTTTTCAACACGCTCCGCAGTTTTTCAGCAGCCTCTTCATCTTCAGAAAATATTTCCTCAGCTTTTCCGTTACGCACCTTGACGGTTACCGGCTTCGCTACCTTGCCTATCCCACCTATTGCCATGTCGCACACGAGGGTGCCTTCCAACGAGTTTTCCACAGGAGCAACTATCACCTCGCCTGTTGGAAGATTCATCCATTTCATTGACTTCCAATCGAGCATGGTATCCGTGAAGAATGGGCGGTTTTCGACGTTTAAGCGCAAGCTGGTGCCGTATTCAGTAGCGATTTCAACTTCAACGGTTTCAGTGAGGGCTTGAATTAGTCTGTTAGCGAAGCCTTGCATCCTTCGATGTTCTTCTTCCGTTAGTGCTAGGGCGCCTTCTTCGAGCATATCCAGCGTTACTCCGGGACAATGTCCCAAGCGAGTATGCTTACTCCGCGTTTCCAGATGAATGAGTTTTATTCTGAAAGGTGTTTCTTCGCCTATTCCGCGGAGCAGATTTACGTAGATGTCGGGTTTTTGACTTGTCAATATTTCAACGAGTCGAGGTGGAACAGTTTTTCGAATACCGCTTGTTTCAAGTCTCAGCAGCCGTGTCCATAAGTCCAGTTTCAGCCCGCCTCGAGCGAAGGCTTCCCCTACATCGAGCTTTTCTTCATCGCAGATTATAAGCAACCTTTCGCTTGGAACTGCATCCAACACGCATTTTAAAGCGTTTGCAGCAGCTTCGTCCGGCTTCATAACTATCCCTTTATTAAGCCCTAAACCTTTTATGACCGGCTACGTTAAAATGTGTTTCCAGAGGCGTAACTTTACAGCATCAACGCCACGTAAGAAAACGCGTACAAAAAGAGGAAAAAAGCTCCGGCTTTCCGGTCCAGCTTTTGTCGCCATGCAAGCACGAATAAGACTATGACGGAAACCAGAAATGCTCCACAGCCTTATCACTCGAATACGTCAAAAGAGCTATTCCGCCAGCAAATGCTGCTAACGCGAGAGCTATGTCTAAAACCACTGCAAAACACACCTTTTCAAGTATAATCAGACAAATAGCTAATAAACCCTACCGTGTAAACACTTTAAAAGGGAAAACTCAAAGCAAGCAGCCAAAC
>QMXC01000198.1 GCA_003661945.1 Candidatus Bathyarchaeota archaeon
AAAGCCGTGCTTCAAGTAGCAGAGAAAACGCCGACCGGATACAAAGTCGACATAGACGACGTAAAAGTGGAGAAAAAACCGGGAGAATCCATAACCGACACGAAACTGATAAACGGCATAGTGTTAGACAAGGAAATCGTCCATTCAGGAATGCCGAAACGTGTAGAAAACGCCAAAATAGCGCTCCTCGCATGCCCGCTTGAAATAGAAAAAACAGAGTTCGACGCCAAAATCAACATAGACAGCCCTGAACAGATGGAAGCTTTCCTAAAACAAGAAGAAGAAATGCTAAAAGAAATGATTGAAAAAATAGCCGCCGCCGGCGCCAACGTAGTCCTATGCCAAAAAGGAATAGACGACATGGCGCAGCACTTCATGGCTAGGAAACGCATACTCGCCGTCCGAAGAGTGAAGAAGTCGGACATGGAGAAACTAGCCAAAGCAACAGGAGGCAAAATCGTTACAAACCTCGACGACCTAACCCCGGCAGACCTCGGATACGCCGAAGTAGTGGAAGAACGAAAAATAGGCGAAGACAAAATGACCTTCATAGAAGGATGCAAACACCCCAAGTCCGTAACCATACTAATAAGAGGTGGAACCGAACGCATCGTAGACGAAGCCGAAAGGTCAATCCACGACGCGCTATGCGTGGTCCGCGACATAGTGCAAGAACCAAAAATCCTAGCCGGCGGAGGAGCCCCGGAAACCGAAATAGCTAGGCTCCTAAAAGAATACGCTGAAACCTTGCCCGGACGAGAACAGCTAGCAGTTCAAAGCTATGCAGAAGCATTAGAGGTTATACCCGAAACCTTGGCTGAAAACGCCGGACTCGACCCCATAGACATACTGTCAGAGCTTCGAGCCCTCCACGAAAAAGGCGAACTATGGGCCGGACTAGAAGTCCACGACGGCAAAGTTAGAAACATGCTCGAAGCCCAAGTCATCGAGCCCTTATCAGTAAAGAAACAAATAATCAAGTCCGCAACCGAAGCCGCAACAATGATACTCAAAATCGACGACATAATCGCCGCTGGAAAAATGAAAACCCCGCCCGGACCGCCCAAAGGCCCAGGAGAAACTCCCGGGGAGTTCTAACACAACGTCACATGCTGAAAGAAAAATCCGGGTAGGACCGCCGAAGCTTACTCGCTTCGAAAGAGCTAGAATAGTGGGAGCTAGGGCTCTTCAGATAGCCATGGGCGCTCCGGTGCTCATCGAAGTTTCAGAAAAAATTTCGAATCCAATAGACATCGCCTTGAAGGAGCTAGAGCAAGGAATTCTTCCCATAACCATCCGCAGAACCCTTCCAAACGGAGAATACCAAGACATTCCTCTGAAGTGGCTACTGGAAAACGCCTAACAATTATTTCCTTTTCTCCAAAGTTTCAGACAGCTTTCTCGCCTTTTCAAGCGTTTCTCTTATTCTTTTCCAGTGAGCACCCTGCCAATATATTTGCCCGCATTTCGGGCATTTCCAAAACTTGTCGTAATACTTATACGTGGTCTCTTCAACACGACCGCTTACCTCTTCCTTTTCCACGGGCACTACATGGGCGTTACATTTCGGACACCGCGAAACACTCATATCTATCTCAAGTTCAAACCCGAATTTTCTAGACAACCGAGCTAGTTTTTCCGCTTCGTCCACACCTTCCAGGTAGAAGGCTTTTACCCCTTTAGCTGTAGCTTGCTGATACAAAGCAAGGTCTCGCGTAAGCAATATTCTTTTTTCTTTTCGAGCTATTTCAACGAGCTTAGCGTCGTCAAGCTTGTTTGAATATTTAACGTTATGTCCCAACATGCGGAGCCACCGAGTTATCTTCCCCAACATCCCGTCGGTTATGAACTTCACAGCTGTCCCCTCCTAACAAGCTTTCCCGTCGCCGGTTTAGCAACTATTTCGCCGTCTTCCATCACGAGTTCACCGTTTACAAATGTTTTAACGGGTTTTCCCCGAAGCTTCCACCCGTCGAAGGGCGAAAACTTTGCTTTGGAATAAAACTTTGACGCGTCTATTTGATGAGTTTTTTTCATGTCCACAACCGTCAGGTCAGCGTAGAAGCCCTCTTTCAGCAAGCCTCTGAGGTTTATCCTGAAAATTTTCGCCGGATTCTCGGAAGTAAGGCGGACAAGCTCAGCTAGTGTTAAGCGTCCACGGTTAACCTCGTTGAGCATTAAGGGAAGCAACGTTTCAATCCCAGCGATTCCGGGCTTTACGTCCCACACGGAATCCGCGGTTTTTTCACGGAGCGTGTGAGGCGCGTGGTCGGAAGCTATGATGTCGATCCATCCAGCTTTTAACGCGTGCCACAGCGCTTCCACGTCACGCCTAGTTTTCAAGGAAGGCGTAACTACGGCGAACCCCCCGTATTTTTCGAGGTCTGCCGACGACAGGAACAGATGGTGCGGGGTAACTTCGCATGTTATGAATAACCCTTTTTCCTTAGCCTTTTTCACATGGTTTAACCCTTTTTTCGAGCTTAGATGGCAGAAATGTGTTTGAACTTCGCTTTGTTCCGTCAGCCTTATCATGCGTTTCACCGCGTTCTCCTCAGCTTTGGAAGAATGCGCCTCGTAGAAAGCTTTGAAATCGTTTCTTCCGCTTCGTTGAAGCTTTCTCTTCTTCTCTTCGATCAGCCTTCTGTCCTCAGCGTGCACAGCTACCGGAGCGCCGGCGCGGCTTAGAATGTGAAACGTTTCGAGTAGTGCCTCGTCGCTATCTATGTCTACGCCTCCTATCTGCTTGTTGAGGAAAAGTTTGAATGCTAGGGCGCCTTTTTCA
>QMXC01000199.1 GCA_003661945.1 Candidatus Bathyarchaeota archaeon
AGAGAAAAGTTTTTATGTCTAATTGAAAACGATTTTTATCGAATTAAATTCGAATAAAATGGAGGTTCAAGATAGATGAGTGAGAAAGACGAGATAGAAAAACTTCGAAAAGAAATTGAAGACCTCAAGGGAAAGCTAAACGCGATATCGGACAAGCTCGAAACGCGGAAAAGACATGGCGCCCACGGCATTTTCATCGATGTGGGAGAACGATTCTTCGATTCCATCGAAGAGATAATGGAAGATGTAGCCGAAGGAATAGCGGGGGAGCTAGAAAAATCAGTGTTCATAGGACCCCATGGAATCCGCGTTTTCAAGCATAATAGAAAGCATCGCCCAACGATGAGAGAAGGGGAAGCGGAAATTGACTTCTCCAAGGCAGCTTCGATAATGAGCGCCCTTGGAAGCGAACACCGATTGAGGATACTTCACGAACTAATACGCGGAGGAAAGTACATAGGCGAGCTTCAAGAAAAGCTCAGCGAAATCGCAGCGAGCACCTTGTCCAGCCACTTAGACGTGTTAGAAAAGGCAGGACTCGTAGTTCAAGAAAAAGTTCGGGGAAGATACTTAATCACGATTCCGGGGCGAATGGCGTACAGACTAGCGAGGAAAATCGCGAAAATCTGTGGAGAGGGAGTTGAAATAGGGATTGATTGACCAGTTACACGTAGGAGAAGAAGCCTTTAGACTCGAGGAACCGTTCACGCTGTTTCGCAACGACAAATGCGTATTGAAAATTTCCGACGGAGCCATCGTCGTTCCGCTCTATTTCAACGGCGAAAGCCTAGGATACTTTTTCCACGGAGAAGGAAAACTCCTACTAGACGCGGTCATCGAAACCCCTAGAGGAGCGGTAGGAAAGCCAATAGAACGCAACATAGAAACGCCTTTCATCATGATTGCCCCAGCTTCCAAAATCGAAGAGATAAGAGGAAAACTTCGCAAAGCAGAAAACGAGAACCTCGAACAAAGAGGATACGCCAACGCAGAGGAAGCCGTTGAAGCAGCGAGAAATTTATGCTATGCTATGTTTCGAAAGTCAACGTTCTGCAGGCGTCCGGAGCCGCAAAGCTATGTTTTCGGTTTCCAAAGAAAGGATGCAGAAAAGCTTGACTTGCTGGCTGCGAAAGGCGACAAGCTGGTCTACATCTGCGGTGAAAACATCTTCGCGTTCAAACGTGGAAAGAGCATAATGATAAAGTCAAACAGGCTAGTTATTGCCAAGAACAACAAAATCATTACCTTGGTTAAGCCCCCAAAAACTCCGTTTCGTGGAGTAAGCTAAACCCTTATTCGATACGGCTACTAAAATAATAGTTGAAGGGTTGGTGAGCTGGCGGACGGCTTCGGACCGCACGGGTCTGAGGAAACTCCGCCCTACACCGCAGCCTTGCAACGCCTGCAAAGGCGTAGGGCGAGAGCCCTGGCAACAGAGCAGAAACGGAACGTCCACGAGACGCGTGGCGAGGAGGCATGCTAAGTTGCCGAGGACGTCTCGTGGAAGCGTTGAAACGGCTGTCCTGCAAGGTAGAAAGGGCAAATAGGCGTCGATGACGAGCTGCGGGGAGACGCGGGTAGCCCGATTAGATGAATGCCGTCTCTGAACAGAAGGCGGGTTACGACCAGCACACCAACCCTCTCAGCGATTCTGTTTCAAATAAAAAGAAAGAAAATTCCTACAACAATGAAAACAGAACCTATGATAACCCAAGAGGTTACTGGTTCCTTTAGAAAGGTTACTCCGGCTATAGATGAAAACAATGGGGTAGTAGAAGAAATCGGAACGGCTCGCGACTCCTGAATGTGCAAAAAACTAAACGTTAGAAAAAACCAGCCTATGGCAAGGGATATTACTCCTCCGCAAGCGAGGATAAGCCAAGTTTTCCATGGTGCTTTTAAAAACGTCAAATGCCTATTCGAGATCGAACAGGCAGAAAACAAAACTATGGAAGCAGCAAAAACCCTTATGGCATTAACAACAAAAGCGCCGTCTATGTTACTTGTTTCTGGAGATGCCACAGCCACGTTCATTAAGCTTATGCTCACAGACCACATCACAGCGGTAAATAACGCTGCAGCAAGGCCTCTAACCAAAAATTTTCCGCCGGACACTTCAACCCTGTTGTTTCCTTGACGACTCACCATCCATGTTCCAGCCATTATGCAAATCGCCCCCAAAACTATGGAGAAACCAACAGTTTCACCTTTCAGAAAAACAGCGATCAAAATGTTAAACAATGGATAAGTGCAAGATAATGGAACAGCTTTTGAAACCCCAACAGATTTTAAACTGTACATGTAGAGAATGTCGCCTAAGACTAAGCCGATGACTCCGCTTAAACCAGCGGTCAATATAACAGAAAACTGCAAATCCAAATTAGCTATTTTCTTAGTGGTAATTAAAACTGTAAGTAAGAACATACTCGTGGATACCAACCTAATTAAGTTAGCTTGCAATGGACTAGCTTTAAACAAGGCTTTCTTGTACAAAACAGAAGAAAACACCCAACTTAACGCAGCCCCTAAAGCCGCGAGCTCACCTATCACGCTAGCTACCTCAAATTTTTCGAAGTCTTTCTACGAGCAAGTCTTTATCAAGCTTTCTACACTCTTCGTTCGAACCGTGAGCCAAAAAATTTTTTAATCCTAACCGATGCTTCTTCATTGGGACCTTAAATGAAGATACTACACGAGTTTGTTCCAACACGTAAATTCTTGAAACTTGCCGAAGAAGTTAAGGATTTCGTTGACGGATGGAACGTTACGGACAGCGCT
>QMXC01000200.1 GCA_003661945.1 Candidatus Bathyarchaeota archaeon
CGTAACCGCAACCGATGTTGCCAACGCTAACCTCGGCAAACCGCTAAATATAACCTTGGAACATTCTCCAGTTCTAAAAGCCGCGGTATGGGAACGGTACTGCAGTTTCAGCGAAAGAGTTCTATGGGAAGGAACTCTAAAATACCCGCAAAGATCAATCTACTCAACCTACGACTACGAACTTTTCGTCGACGACAACACCGGAGAAGGACACATATGGATTCCAGCAACCAAAGTTCCCGCAGAAGGAACCAGAATCAAGATTCTCTACTCAACAGCCACATCCTACACAAACTATGGAAACATAACGTTTATGCACGAAGAAAACAATGTCACCCGAACAGACGCTGAGTCCCTCAAATATACATCACCAATGTGGGGTCTAACCTTCTTTACAGACTGGCTCGGCGTCACGCACATATTCACCATAGGGAACGCTGACTTCGCCATCACAAACTCCACCAAACTAACCGACGGTGCTAAATGTTCGCTGACTGGAACAATGGACTGGTGGGCAAGCGACATAAAAGTGTTTAAAGAGGACATAGCTGACATATGCGTTTACTGGCAGGATGACTGGGAAGCCAACGCGACAGCAAACGGAATTACAGTTACCTTTGACCGGTTCCGCCTTTACTGGAACATAGCTCCTCCAGGAGAGGATGTGCATATTGACTGGGCCCACATAGACGTCGACTACAATATAACTGTAGTTTACATAGCAGCAGACGACGCATACAACATTACGATATGGCTCAACATAAACGGAGAAGGCCTAGAAGACGACCAGCTCTACGACGAAAGAATCCCAGGCCGCTACGAATGGGTGGTTGTTGGAAACCATTCGCGAGCCCTCGACTCGGTAGGAGCCGCTCTGGTCTCAGCAGCCTTCAAAAACAAGCAGGTTGAAATTGGGCTCGGCGGCCTCGACATGCCGGACATAGCTTGGGGTCCAAGACTGCCCTACCTACTAAGCGACATGGGCTACCCGTCTTGGCGCGGTGGCCCCGCATGGACAAACTGGTACGACAGTATTGGCCGACTAGCCCTAAGAGACGACTGGTGTACAACATGGCCTGTAAGTAGCTCTAATGTTATTAGCGTGGGCGGTCCACCAGCGAATCTTGTAACCGAATACTTCAACGAGTTTACAGAAGCCATGATGATCTACGGGATACTGCCCCCACTAACAACAGACTACCTAGTTGACTCGATCTTCGCGTTAAGCTGCTGGAACAAAACCGCCTACCATGTACAATTCTCCGGCGGCGAACAAACCGTTGGCTACGCAGTTGTTTCAACCTACAAAGACATCAACGGAACCGTGGGCTTCATAATTTACGGGTGGACGGGACAAGACACCTATTACGCCTGCAAGTGGTTCCACGAAGAAGGGATCTTCCAGCTTCAAGACTTTCCGCTGTGTGTAACTTCGCTGATACTTGAGATTGACTATTCAACCCACTCGCCGTCAGTGTCAGTTGTCGAATGTCTCGGCCCGATCAGCGAGACACTAGTACACGGAGTCAAAGGCGGAATTCACCCCGACCCATAAAACACTCTCCGAAAACGAGCCTTCCACTCTCCCATTTATTTTCTCTAACCTAAAACTTGTGTAGAAAGCTTTGCAGACCAAATTCGGGGAGAAGATAGTATGACATCATCCTTAGCTAGCCTCGAAAAACCTCTTGCCGTCGAATTAGAAACTTTTGAGTCTCCAAAGCTTTCCCTGATAATTCCAGTATTTAACGAGTCCGAGATAATAACCAAAAATTTGAAGCGGTTAACCCGTTTTCTCGAGCACGAGTTAGCTGTCTCTTACGAACTGCTTGTCTGCGACGATTGCAGCCAAGACAACACTTACCAGAAGCTTGTGGAACTGAAAGCTGAAATTCCACACATGACACTAATACGGTTTTCTCGAAGAATAGGGAAAGGCGGAACAATAAAAGAAGCGGTAAGGAGGGCTAGAGGAGAAATAGTGGTTGTGATGGACGCGGACTTGTCCACAAAACTTACACATCTGCCTCAAATGATAAGTTTTCTAGAGGAGAAAGGCGGAATTTTAATCGGGGAAAGAAAGGTTTCCTCCAGGTACAGCCAAGGATTTTTCAGAACTATCCTAAGCTTAACTTTCAACCTTCTGGCAAGAATTTTTTTGAGAACAGGAGTCAAAGATCACCAGTGCGGATTTAAAGGTATGACCCGGAAAACAGCAGCGTTCTTGGCTGAAAAAATTGAAGACAACGGCTACCTCTTCGACACCGAACTTATTTTTCTCGCAAAAAAACACAAAATCTCCTTAGCTGCCTTAGAGGTGGAATGGGAGGAAAAAAGACGTGTGGGAAGATCGAAGTTTTGGTGGACAAAAAGCGCCATCGAAATGCTAAAAAGCCTGTTGAAGCTGAGAATCAAACATCCACTCTAAAACCTCTCTTAGCCGCAGCTAACCTGACAAACTCCAAGTCTTTCTCTGCAACCTTTCTCCACGTGAAACGCCTCGAGTATGTCGAGGCTTGACTAGACAGCTGTCTCCATCCCCCACTTACCAGAAGTTCTGTCAGCTTTTCAGCAAGTGCTTCCCAATCAGCAAGTTTTGTAAAGACAACTGCGGGGCACTCTCCGAAAACTTCTTCCAAAGCAGGGATTTTGTAGCAGAGGACGGGCAGCCCGCAAGCCAACGCTTCTCCAACAGCTAATCCCCACCCCTCAAACCTGCTTGGAAACAGGAAAACCTTGCTGGCTTTCACCAAAGAATACATTTCCCCA
>QMXC01000201.1 GCA_003661945.1 Candidatus Bathyarchaeota archaeon
ACAGACGTCCTCAATTGCCACATCCGCCTTTAGAGTACTCCAAAGCCACTTGACATCCCTAGGATTGCCCAATTAATCGCCAAACTTTTATCGTGACTGCGCAGAAACTGCCCTTTCAGCGATTGCTTTGATCCGTTCCTCAACATCGCGTGGCAATACGTGCCGGGGCTCTTCGGCCAGGATCTCCTCGATCTTTGCCCTGGCCCGCTCCCGCATCGACGTCCCACCACTAGCTTTCCACTGTTCGTAATTTTGTCGGTCGATCAGACGCGGCTGCCAACCCTCACGCACGTGACGCACCGTGTGCTTGGCCCTCATAAAATCCCCACTCAGCGCATGCTCATGGATCACGTCAAGGGCCAGGGTCTCCTCGTTGATCTCCAATCCCTTCATGCAGGCCTTGATCCACGAGACGATCTCGTCCTCGATCACCAACAATTCCAGCGAGCCGGTCAACCCTGATTCCATGTAGCCCATATCATGGATCATGTTGCCGCCCCGCAGCGTAGCACCGTAAAGGGTCATCGTGGCTTCGAAGATTGCTTGTTCATCTAGCAATTTCGAATCGGTCGCCCCACCCGTGCTGAAAGCCGGCAGATCATAGTAATGGTTGAGCTCGATACCACTTATCCCACCTGTCCCAGTCCCATAAGGCATCACCATTGTTCTCATATCCACGTAGGATGGCCTGGCTGTGCTGAGGATAATAGGAGTCCCCTCACTAACCAACTGAGCGATGACCAACCCGACCAATTGGCCCACGTTGGAACAAACCATGGCACCCGCAAGGGTCATCGGGGCACTCATTCCGCGCTGTACATCAGGCATATAGATGGTAGGAAGATGCCTCTCAGCAGCGTACATTAGCTTGCGCAATGACCCTTCATCATGTCTAAATGCATCGGTGGGATTTAGATACAAAATCGCCGTGGGTGCAGCTCGCAGGCTATCTGCGCCGCCCACGGCAGTTTCAAGCATCTCAATAACCTCGGGTGTCCCTTCCCATTCGTAGGTGACGAAACAAATTGGCTTGGCACTGTAGGTCAGCATTATCTCCATCTGCCGTACGTCTGCCGCAACAGGTACATCGCTGGGAAGAAACATGGACATGATGAAATCAACGTTTGGCATAGCGTCAGCCACGCGGATACCATCAACCACATCCTGGAGTTTCGCTTTCCTTCTTTCGCCTGTACGGTGGTCTAAAATGTTCAGGCAATCGGACCCGGTGCCGTAGGTACATATACGACCCCCCAAGGGCATCGCAGGATTGCCAAACCGATCATATATCATGATCCAACTAGGAGCTGTACGTAATGCCCACTCCACAAGGCGTGGCGGAATGCGGACATGGTTCCCGTCAACAAAGCAGCCGGCCTTTTTTAGCAAATCAATAGCTGGCTGATAATACAATCGCACTCCAGTACGTTCCAATACCTCGAGACTGGCCTCGTGTAGAAGCCGGCACTGCTCATCTGTCATTTCGCGATAGTACGGTGTAGCATAAGCACTAACATTCATTTCAGGATAACGCATTTTCAACTCCTCCCTCTTTTGTCATATCTTTTATTTTTACCCATCTGGATACGCAGCAAAATGCTAATGTCCCTCTACACCTTGTCAAGTGCCTGTTCCAAATCAGCAATGATGTCCTCCGGATCCTCAAGCCCGACAGATAACCGAAGCAAGCCATCATATATGCCAACCGCTTCTCGCTCTTCAGGCTTCATGTTGCAGTGTGTATGTGTAGCAGGATGCGTTACGATGGTGCGGCTGGTCCCAAAGCTGGGGACGATGGTAATTAGCTTGAGGGCATTTGTTACCTTGATAGCACCTTCTTTACCCCCCTCTACCACAAACGAAAGTAAACCGCCGAACCCGTTAGGCATCTGTCGCTTAGCCAGCTCACGTTGGGGATAATCAGGCACGCTGGGATAGTTGACACGGCTAACCTTGGGGTGCTGAGCCAGGAAAGCGGCTACCTTTTCCGCGTTAGAACTATGTCTGGCCATGCGGAGTGGTAGCGTTTCGAGACTCAAAAGCACTAACCAAGCATCAAACGGGGATCCAATTGCCCCAACATGTGCGATGTCACTGACCAGCTCCCTGATTAGTTCATCCTTTCCAATTATTGCTCCTCCCACAACGGTTCCATTTCCGACCAAGAACTTCGTGAGAGACAATACCACTACGTCAGCCCCTAACTTCAATGGATTTTGAAGGTATGGAGTAACGAGGGTATTATCAACGATCAAAGGCATATTGTGAGCATGGGCGAGTTCAGCTAGACCAGCAATGTCAGTTACGAACAGAGTCGGATTACTAGGTGTTTCAGCCCATATAAAGCGCGTCTTGGGAGTGATTTGCCGCTCCCAGTCTTTCAGATCCCCAGGGTTCTTAACCAAGCGGGGCTTGATACCCATATGTTCGGGACCCCAGTGAAAAAAGAAATCATAGGCTTCACCAAAGATATTATAGCTAGTAACAAACTCATCTCCGGGCCTAGCAAAATGGCTAGTTAGAAGAAAAACAGCGTGCATCCCAGAGGGAGTTACTAGACATCTCTCCCCGCCCTCCAAAGCTGCCAACCGCTTCTGTAAAACGTCGACTGTGGGATTGCTATTGCGGCCATAATCATAACCAGGCTCCAGGCCCTGCACAATCCTGGTATATTGATCGATGTCTGTAAGCGGATAGATTGCACTTTGTATCAGGGGTGTTGCATAAGATCTAAAAAGGTTCATGTCCGTCCTGCCCGG
>QMXC01000202.1 GCA_003661945.1 Candidatus Bathyarchaeota archaeon
AAAACTTTGAAAGAATCAAGAATTGCTAAATCGAGAAAGAGAATGGCATGGTTCCTAATCCTACTATTAACCTGCGGAATCCTCCTAAACATGATTCCAGTACACGCTCAGACCACGGTGGAAGTAATCAACCCTGCGACAGGCGATCACACATTCACTTTTCTGGTCAACGAAACCGCTGTAGGCACACGGTTTAACGCTACAGTCTGGATCTACGAAGTCACAGACCTCTACAACTATCAAGTCTACCTGGAGGTCAACGACACGTTGCTGAACATAACTCGTGCATGGATACCTGATTGGGACCCCGACTGGATATTCACCGGCCAAACAACTTTCGCCCCTCAACCAGTGTTTACAGATTTTGATGGTGACGATTCTAATGAGGCGGTGACTCTTGGCTGCACATTGATGGGTGCTCCAGCCGGTTTGGATGGAAACGGCACATTAGCAGTAATTGAGTTCGAAATTCTCTACGCCCCGCCAGCCGGAGAAACCGCCACATGCGACCTCGACATAGACGACCCAGAAACCTTCATACAAGACAGCCTACTAGCAGACATCGCGTTCACACCCGTAAATGGTACTTATGAGTATATTGGTCCTCCGCCATTGCCTATTCCTGAAGCAGCTTTCACTTATTCGCCGTTGAACCCTCTGGTGAACGAAACCGTTACTTTCGACGCCTCAGCTTCGGTTCCTAACGACGGTTCTATAGTGAATTACACGTGGAACTTTGGCGACGGCACTCCAGAAGTAACCGAAACTGACCCGATAATTACTCACAACTTTACTGATGTAGGAACTTACAATGTTACACTTTTAGTGTTCAACGATTTAGGCTACAACGACACAACATGGAAGCTGGTTACAGTTAGCCTTCCAACAGCCCCAGAAGCAATTTTCACCTACTACCCAACAATAGTAGTGGCAAACTACACGGTTACTTTTAATGCTACTGAGTCCATCCCTAACGATACCACAATAGTGAATTACACGTGGAATTTTGGTGATGGTACTCCAGAGATAACTGAAACCGACCCAATTGTTACTCACAACTTCACTAGCGCCGGAACCTACAACGTAACCCTAACGGTCTTCAACGACGCTAACGCTAATGACACAACATGGCAACTAATCACCGTGCTCGCTGAGCCGCCGGAACCCATGCTCGATATACAACCATCAACCTACGTAATCACCCACGTTGGCCAAACATTCAATGTAACAGTAAGAATCCTCAACGTAACCACCTACGTGAAGCTGGTGGTAACCCAGTTCCGACTACTCTACAATAGCACTTATCTAACACTACTCAATGTAACGGAAGGGCCGTTCTTCGAAGCTTTTCCGCAGAGACCTGACCCGCCCTACACGTTCTTTGTATGGACCGACTATCCGGACGACGAGCTCTATGGTTCCCACGTGGCAGTAGGTAATATGCTGATGCCTAACGACACGGGATACTGGCCTGGGCCCTTCCCAGAAGGCGACGGAGTTCTCGCCACGCTGACCTTCAATGTTACTGAAGGATTTAACGGAATGTTCCCATTGGACTTGACGGACACGATAATGCTGGATAACGAACTTAACGACATAACTCACTCCTACACTGGACCCGCTTCGGTGTACTCGTTCTTCGAAATTGAGATAACCAAGCAGCCAACAGCATGGTACAACGTTACAACAGTTGCCTCGATGAGCTTCACGATTAGATATTGGAACGGCACCTATTACACGCCAGACAACTACAGTTCAATAGTTGTGAAGGTCTTCGACGGCACCGATTACATCGAAGAATTGGCGGTTTATCCATCACAGTTTAACCCATCGACAAACGAGTGGACAGCGACATGGATTATTCCACCTTACACGCCGTACCTAGACACGTATCAATTTGTAATCTGCGCACACGACATAGAAGACAACGCTGGAAACACCGGTCCATTAATAGACATCGCTTCATCAACATTCGAGGTTACCGGACTAGCGGAAATACGCCTCGAAACATTAGAGGTCACAATAGATGTCGGGTCAATGCACTTCCCAGGAGAAATAGCCGAATTCTACATACTAACAACTGTTAGCGGGTTCCCATGCGAGGTAACAACGATTACTGCCACACTCTACAAGCCCGACGGCACCAACGAGTCGTTAACGGTTACAGAGATAGACGATGGGCTCTTCAAAGCCGATTACATTGTGCCAGATTTAACAGGCACCTACACCCTAGTGGTCGAAGCCTCCCTAATGACCTACGAACTCGAAGCCCACGGAGCTTCGCTGCGAAGCTTCCTAGTAAGCTCCACGCTTTCCGGTTGGATAACAAAAATAGACGGCGATATAGCTTGGATTAAAACGAATATTACGGACATCAAAGTGTCGTTGGATGCCATCAACGCTAGACTAACAAGCATAGAAGGCACACTAGCAACGATTGAAACGGACGTCGGAACTCTACAAACCACCGTTGATACCATCCAGGCTAACATAACGAGTCTGATTGGAACAGTTGCCATCATCGATTCGACCTTAGGGCAAATTGAGCTTGACATCGCTAACCTAGACGCTAAGATAACGAGTCTGATTGGAACAGTTGCCATTATCAGCACGACTCTAGGGGATATCGAAGCTTCGCTCGACGATTTAGACGCTAAGATAACGAGTCTTAACGGAACAGTTGCCACTATCAGCACGACTCTAGGGGATATCGAAGCTTCGCTCGACGATTTGAACGC
>QMXC01000203.1 GCA_003661945.1 Candidatus Bathyarchaeota archaeon
AGAGGGGTATAAACGTGTCAAAATCAAGATAAAGCCGGGATGGGACGTCGAAGTCGTTAAAAAGCTGAGAAGCAAATATCCGGATTTACCCCTTCAAGTGGACGCCAACTCTGCTTATACATTCTCAGACGCCTCGAAGTTAAAGGAGCTTGACAAGTTCAACCTCCTTATGCTCGAGCAGCCCTTGGGCTACGACGATTTAGTTGACCACGCATCCCTACAGAAAATGTTGAAAACACCTATTTGCCTCGATGAAAGCATAGGCTCCGTAGACGCTGCGAGGGCGGCCATAGCGCTTAAGAGCTGTAGGGTGATAAACATAAAACCTGGCAGAGTAGGCGGCATTCTTGCCTCAAAGCGTATTCATGACTTGTGCTTGGAAGCGGGTATCCCCGTGTGGATTGGGGGAATGCTTGAAACCGGGATTGGGAGGGCGCATAACGTCGCCCTTGCTACGTTGCCGAACGTGAGGTTTCCCTGCGACATTTCGGCAAGCGACAGATACTACGACGAAGATTTGGTGGAGCCGCCCTTCACATTAAAAAGCGACGGCGTAATAGCTGTTCCCAAGAAACATGGAATAGGCGTAGACATTCTTGAAGATAGAGTGAGGAAGTTTACTGTAAAATCAATTAAGGCGAAGGCTTAACAATAGAGAAAGACGTTAAGAGTGCCTAGTTGTCGGGTTTCTGAAGCATTTTCTGTTTGGTTTGCTGTTTTCTTCCGCGCATAGTGTAGGTTATGATCGCTATTGCAGCAATTGTTAGCACGGCTATGAGCGGGATTAAGTAGGGTAACGGCGTTGGTTCCTAGTTTTTGTGCTGATGGATTATTATGACAGAACCATAGGTGATTCAGGTCGTGTTTTCTGTTCCCTAAGGAAAGGCTACGTCAAAGTTCATGTAGTTTATTTCCATATTCAAAAAATCATCCTCATTTTTAGGTTTCATATGAATGTGGGAGGCATAAAAATTACATGAATGTTAATCAGGCGTTGTTAGTTGATGTTTAAGACTGGGGGAGATGCTGTTTGTTGTGATGTTAATTATTCTATTGTTTCTGTGGTCGGTTCGACTTCTACGGGTATAACATGACCTAGTTCATTTTTAATCGTATTTTAAAAATAGCGACGAAATGAAAATGATATACGTGCGAAAGACTAATTCTTGTTAATTGTAATCTATGGAAATTTTCCCCTGTAGAAAATCGTAGCTGGGCATCCTAAACAGCTTTCTATTTGATAACAGGGCTGTTTTGAGCATAGTTTTCCACAAGGGGACTTTTCCAGCTTTTCAGGATATATCTTAAGGTTAACAATCCAATCTTTCATTACGTTTATTATAACGTTAAATTCTACATCTGAAACGTTTGGGTTCTTTCTGATGTTATAATCAACACAGCACTCAATTGCTCTTAGTTTTTCGCTTATCAAGAAAAGGCACACATTATGCCTTCCGGAGGTAATGAGCGCATTTAAACACATGGGACATTTACTGAAAAAATTTGTTATTTCCTGCGGGTCTTTAGCGGTTATTTCTATTTTTGCTATATGAAGCTCTGTTTTCTTTAAGTCTACACCAACCAAGCGGGTTATTATTCCACAGTTTTTTAACCGTCGTAACCTTGTATAGATAGCAGGCTGCGACAGCTTCAGATGCCTTGCTATTTCACTTTGCGAGATCTCAGGGTTTTCCATGAGTAATGAAATAATTTTTTTATCGGTTTCGTCAATTTTTTTCAAACTTTTCATCCAGCTACAATTGTAGTTGAATCTAATTATCAGAATCCATAAATTTATAAAGTTTTTCATGTATTGCAGGTTATTAATAATAAGAAAACTGCGGAAAGAAATGAAAAAGTATTTAATCTTCCCGTGTTTATTGAGTTTTCTATAGTTTGAGGATGAAAGTATGCCGGAAAAACTGAAAGTTGCCTTCTACTGGGCTGCCAGTTGCGGTGGCTGTGAAATAGCTGTTTTAGACATAAACGAAAAAATCCTAGACGTAGTGGCAAAAGCAGACCTTGTCTTCTGGCCCGTAGCTATGGACATTAAATACAAAGATGTTGAGGCTATGCCAGACAAGTACATAGACGTATGCCTATTCAACGGAGCCATAAGAAACAGCGAACAAGAACGCATGGCCAAACTACTAAGACAAAAATCAAAGGTACTGGTGGCTTTCGGCTCCTGCGCCTGCGATGGCTGCGTGGTAGGTCTAGGAAACCTATGGAACAAAGAAAAAATTTTCGAAAGAGCCTACTTAGAAAACCCTTCAACAAAAAACCCTCGAGCTGTAACGCCTCAAACATGCGTTAAAGTGAAGGAAGGAGAACTTGAACTTCCAGAATTCTACGATACGGTTAAAACTTTAGCCCAAACGGTGGATGTGGACTATTTCATTTCAGGCTGCCCACCTCCAGTTCCCAGAGTAATCGAAACTTTCGAAGTAATTTTAAGCGGTAAACTTCCTCCGAAAGGCTCTAGTTTCCTACTAAACAGGTCAGTATGCGATGAGTGCCCCAGAGAGAAAAAGGACAGAAAAATCACGCAGATAAAAAGAATCTACGAAATAGAAGATGACTTCAAAACATGCTTCCTAGATCAAGGCGTCATATGCATGGGACCCGCCACAAGAGGCGGATGCAGTGCCCAATGCTTAAAGGCAAATATACCGTGCACTGGCTGCGGCGGACCAGCCCCCAAAATAACAGACCAAGGCGCCGCAATGAT
>QMXC01000204.1 GCA_003661945.1 Candidatus Bathyarchaeota archaeon
GGAAGATAGCCTTTTGTTTCGCCGAGTAGGCACAGAGAGGAGATTTTTTGGAACCGTGCTAGTCCTAGGATTAGTCCGGCTGTGCCTACGATTGGGCTTCCGGTCGGGCTTAGCGTTGCGTTGGCTTTTAGCGCTTTTTGCAGAAGTTTGGGGTCTGTGGCTGCGGCTATTACTTTGGGTTTTGTTTCAACTTCTTTTCGGTATCCGCCTAGGGTTATTATGGTTTTTACCCCTTGTTTTTTTGCGAATTCTATTATTTTGTTGGAGATTTCGTATTGTCCTTCGATTGTTTGGGCTTGGCTGTCGCCCGTGAAGAACATGAGGTCGTTTTGTCCGTTTGGGTTTTTCCAGTAATAGAAAGCGGCTTGCAGCAAGCGAACGTTTCCTTTCTTGTTTACGAGAACATAGTATGGGAAGTGAGGTGAATACAGCTTCGCAAATTTTTGTGCTTTAAGCTGTTTGATCAAGTATCGAGTGGCGATTTTGCCGACTAGCCCAAGTCCGGGTAAGCCTTCTATTAGAATGGGAGTTTCAAGCTGAACTTCTCTGAGCTGCTTAACAAAGGTTTCTTTCATTTTGTTTTTCCGCCTCTTCTTTGAGGGTTAGCCGGTATTTGAGGTATTTATCGTGCGGCGAAAATTTCGGCGGGTGGGGAATCTTTACTTTTCCGCCGCATCGGGGACACTTTTCTTTTTTAAGCGTGTAGCTGCCGCATTTTTCGCATTTTCTTAGAAGCCAACCCATTATTTTTCCCTTTTGAAGCTTCCTTGTCCGCCTGCTTTGGTTATGGTTTTGAGCACGTTGTCTACGGCTTTACGTAGAATCGCCTCAGCTGTTTTGTAGTCTTCGGCTTGAACTTCGATACAGTATTTTGGCGCAGCTACCGTGTATAGCCGAATTTTTGCATCTGGAGCTTCTGCTTTTTTCGCTGTGAGCAAAGCGTCCCGAATTTGGTTAACGCCGTCAGGCTTCTTGCATTCGAGTTCAAAGATGCCCTTTATTTTCACCATGGGCACCCGGATTTTTTCCTTTGCGAGTTCTGTTAGGACAGCGGCGATTTTCTTGGGAACGCCTATTTTTAGCAGCATTGTTTCGTCTTCTCGGGCGAGCTTTTGCAGTCCGCTGTAGACTGTTCCGAACTCCTTTTCTAGAACCGCGCCCGCTTTTTCGTAGACTTCTTCAGGTGGGATTCCAAGCTTTTCAGCCGTGGTTTTGAGCAAGCCTTCGGCTTTTCTTTCCTGTTTCCATATGAGGATTTTTTCGATTCTTTCACGTTTTGTTACCCTTCGTAGGGAAAGGTCTATGTGCCGTTTTTCCGGGTCTACCCGGAGCACTTTTAACACGAGTTTCTGTCCTTCGCGGACGAAGTTTCTTATGTTTCTTATCCATGAAGAAGAGACTTCGGAGCGGTGGAGAAGCCCTTCCTTTCCATACTCGTCGAGCATCACGTAGGCTCCGTATTCGGTAACCTTCTTTACCGTTCCAATTACTAGATCGCCCGGTTCGGGCCATTCGGGCTTCTTAACAACGCTCATAAAGGTGCTCCCTATTTTATTCGAAAATTGCCACTATTTCGCCGTTTATTTTTGCTTTTCCTCCAGCTGGCTCGGCGAGTATTGTTCCGCAGACGTTGCATTTTACTTTTGTTGCGGCGTGGCTGAACAAGATTTGTTCGTTTCCGCATTCTGGACATTTTACTCGTATGAACTTGCTTTTTGGTTTAGGAATTAGTTTTTCCCATTCGCTCATGAATGCTCAAACGCTCCTTTAGGCTATTACGAGTTTTCTTAACCTTATGCCTTCTTTGTGCCGCGTGTAGCCGCATACCTTACACGTGAGCTTCAAGGTCTGTTTCTTCGTTGTTTTGGCGAATTCTCTCTGAAGCGGATATTTTTGTCCGCCGTACCCCTTTTTCTCTCTTCTGTGATGCCTCTCGCCTTTCGCTAAGGCTCGGCGCTTTCCAGCCTTGTATAGGCTAACGGTGTGAACTTGATGTTTTCTGCATCTTGGACAGTAAGTCGTAATTTCCTTCGGAACGTTCATTCTAACCACTCGGAAGAGTCCGGTATACAAAACCTCAACACGCTTCCTATTATACTTTTTTAAACTTTAAGAAGCCAAAACCCGTTCTGCAAGGACAAAAACGCCGCAAGTGAGCAAAACAATGAGGGAAAGCGATGTAAAACAGCCGACGTACCCGAAAGCAGAAGCTAGGATAACGCCCGTTATGATCGGACCTAACGTCTGCCCCACATCCATTATTGTGCTGAGGAAACCCATGGCAGTTCCATACATGGCTTCTCCAGCAGCGTCCGCGACTAGCGGAGGCGTCGACGCCGTTACAAGGGAGAAGCCTAAGCCGTAGCACACGGATGTTATCAACAGAGCAAGAAAGTGTTGGAGGAAGGGAAAAGCAACTAGGGAGAACGCGGCTATCAAGCATCCGATGATTATTGGCTTCTTCCGCCCGATTCTGTCCGAAAGCCTACCCATAAAAGGCTTCAAAACGGGGATGATGACGAGCTGGGCTCCGGATATTATGCCGATAAGCGCCGGGTCCAGCTTAACAACTTCGTTTAGGTAGCCCACGAGGAAAAACTCGACGGCTCCAAAAGTATAATACTGCGCAGCCTCTACAACGCCAGCTGCGACTATTAGCTTGTTTTTCGCAGCTTCACCCCATTCACGGATAATCGAGCCTATGTCAACGCGGCTCGACGCAA
>QMXC01000205.1 GCA_003661945.1 Candidatus Bathyarchaeota archaeon
GGAAATTCATCTAGCAAGGCTTTGATGACTTGCCATCGTGTTTCTTCGATCTTTTTACGGCTGGTCATTTGCTGCCACGTTAAATATTAAGATATAAGAAACTAATATAAGTTATGATCAGAATCGAAATATTCCAAACACCTAAAACCCTCCATTCACCGAATTCTCAACAAAAAATATTGCCGTAAACGGAATACTCGCTTTATCCGTCTTCTAACTTCGTTATAAGATTGAGAGGGAGAAAGCGAGAAGGCTTGTCATGTCAAAACATAGCCTTTCCAAAGTCTACTACGCGCTTTTCCTGCTACCCGTTGCACTTGCAGTCGTATCGTGGAGTCTTTTCCCGCAGTTCGCCGAATTAGTCATAGTCACAGTCTTTAACTATGAAGCTACTAAGCAACAGCCCCCCGTCTTTTGGAGCTTCGCAACCCAGACGCTTTACGCTTGGTACACTTTTCTCTTTATAGGCTTATCTGGAACCCTTATGACCGCTGCTTGGATTTCAACAAAAAAGGTGGAGAGGGAATCTAAACCTAGGAAATGCTATCCGTCTATTTCCTTCATAATTCCAGCGTATAACGAAGAGAAAACCATTCAACAATGCATATCCAGCGTTTTTAAGTCTGCTTCACGCTATTTCGGGGTGTCTGAAATAATAGTAGTAGACGACGGAAGCGATGATTACACATACGAAATCGCTTGGGCTACTATAGAAATTAACCGAAAGAAATATCCGAACATCCGTGGAAAAATCGTTCGGCACAGCGCTAATCTAGGCAAGATTGAAGCCTTAAAAACCGGTGTAAACAAGGCGTTAGGCGAATTCGTAGCTATCGTCGACGCGGATTCAAGCTGGACGTCCAGCACGCTTCAAACGCTTATAAACTATGTTAATGCTTTTCCAAAAACCGCTGTAACTGGCTATGTTCACCCTCAAGATGGAGAAAACCCCTATGTTTTGCTTCAACAACTCGAATACAGCCAAGGCTTAGGCGTTTTCAGATGCGCCCAATCTCTACCGAAAACCGTTCTAGTGGTGTCAGGCGCCATAGGCTTATACCCTGCAGAAGCTCTACGAGAAATTCTCAACCAGAAGAAAATACGTTCGGTAACTGAAGACCTCGAAATCACGTTAGAACTGCACAGAAAGGGTCTTGACGTGCGGTATATAAACGCGGCTCGAAGCCGGACGTGGGCGCCCCGTTCGTTGAGCAGTCTTTGGAGGCAAAGGCTAAGATGGTTTACCGGGTGGCTTCATAACGCCTTGGACATACATCGAGACCTGCTTTTCAACCGAAAAGCTTCTGTTTCGCTGTGGCTTCTCTACTCACTCATATTCGATTATGGTGGAGCCTTGATAGATTTAGCCGCCCTATGTGCCTTGCCGTTTATTTTCTGGTTCGCTCCTGACCGCGTGTTTTTCCTTCTAAATCTGCTGCTTTTCGGGCTTTACGCTTTTGTCGTGAGCTTTGTTTGTCTAGCTGTGGCTTTCAAGTTCGCTTATAAACGATATTCAAAAAGGTATCTGCTTATGTATCTGCCGTTTTATCCCATCTTGCGTTTTGTAAACGTGTGTGCTCGTGTGGCGAGTGGGGTTAAGTATTTTCTCGGCGATAGAGGCAATTGGTATTCGTAGGGTTGAGAATGGCTCATCTGTTTGTCGGCTCGTCCTAAACGGCATTTCTGTCATCGAGGAGAAAGGAGAAGGCTTCCAAAAATAGGAAAAATCCTATTTTCGCCGTTTCGGACATAGCCCTCGACCCATCACCATTCTCTTAAGACTTAAGATATAAGTTAAACTATAAAAACTTTATTGAACAAAACGAACAACACACAAAAAATCAGCCTATAGCAAGAATCCCCTCAAGAATCCTATCCTCAGAAACCTCCAACTCGCCTGAAAGCCAACGCTTCAAAAGCTCAGCATTCCCCGGAAGCTCACCAGCAAACGTAATAACCCTCCCATTCTTCAAGGCATCCACCTGAAACGCCTTCTCGGCATCCTTATACAAAAAAGAAACAGTCTCAGCGCCAGAGGCTAAAACCTTAAATTCTTCCCACTTCCTGCAACGAATAATAACCGGTGGACCGCGAACCGTCCTCTGCTGAGGCGCTGGCGAAGCCGAAATAGGAGGCTTTCGTTCATCCGGCGAAGGAGCGGGCGCTGAAGTCAAAAACTCGATTAAATTCGATATTTCATCTTGAAGATTAGCTAAACGCTCCTCGATTCCTTCAATTCTGCCGCTTAGCTCTCCCGAATTGCCCAACCGTTCGGTAATATTGCCCAACTCGCCAATTAAACGGTCCAAATCCTTCTCGTGCTCTTTCAGAACGTTAATTATGAAATCCAAAGCCTCTAAAGCCTCGTTCTTCGTCGGCGTCTTCTTCGTCAACGGGACTCTCTCCTATTTCTTCACGAAAATACATTGGCTTCTTTATAAATAAACCTAGCGAATCAACAAACAATATCCGTACAAAAACGCTCCTATACGAATTAAAATTCAATAACTTGAAACATTAACCAAGAACAAGTCTGTTCTCCCAAAATTTAGGTTTATAGAGTGTTTGTAAAATTGGGATGAGTTTTCGGATGGCGCTCCATATATCTAGGAAAGGAAAACGCTAAAACAATAACAAAAACAATTATACGGCAACCACGTTATGTTGTGACCATATGAAAGAAGCAGAAATAATCAAAGGGTTAGAAAACGCCGTAATAA
>QMXC01000206.1 GCA_003661945.1 Candidatus Bathyarchaeota archaeon
GAAGTATAGGTTTTTGCGTCGCGCCAGCAAGGCTTTACAACGAAAACTTGACCTGAAAACTCGAGTTTCTTAACGAAGGATCTAAACTGAGTAAAGCGGCTAATTCTCTCCACTATTACATTGTCGATTTTCATTCAGCATCGATTAATCCTTTACAGCACGTAGGAAACTTATCTTCTTCGGTCGATGATGTCTAAGGGTTCGGGTCCTGTGCCGATTAACGCTACGGGAACACCCGTGCGTTTTTCGATTTCTTCGATAAACTGTTTTGCTTCCGCTGGAAGCTCATCATAGCTTCGTGCGCCCTTGCAGCTTGGATACAGAATGTCAAGTTTGGTCACTGCGGCTTGAGTTGCACCGTTGATTTTTGCGGCTTTTCGGGCTAGCTCAAAATCGAAAGGAGCTGAACGCCTTTCCCTCCCGGTTCCAGCCGCCAGCTCAAACCAGCCGCGCTTGATGGTTTCCTCCCGTGAAAGCTCGCCGGGCAACGGTCCAGCGCCGACACGAGTCATAAACGCCTTGTAAACGAGAATAACCTCGTTTACGCGGGTTGGTCCTACTCCAGCCTCGGAGCATATGGCAGAGGCGCTCGTGTCACGCCCAGTGACATAGGGATAGGTTCCGTGAAACAATGATAGCATTAAGCCTTGAGTTCCCTCCAAGATTACCAGTTTGCCATCATCTATGGCTTGGTTTACCTCTTCGGCCACATCAGCCAAGTAGGGCTTTAGCTCCGGAATATCTTTGGCGAGTTTAGCCGTTCTTCGAACACGCTCCTCTATAGCGGGTCCTACGCCCCAGCCAGTCGTGCCCAACCCTTTCAAATGCGCGCTTGTTCTGTCCTGAACCGAATGTTTTTCCTCGATTATAGAAGCTTGTTTGTCTACGCCTATGCGGTTTTCCACACGAGTTAACTCAATTTCTTTCAGCAACTGCGCCACATGAACGTTGGCTCCGGCGCCTATCAGCAGCCTACACTTTTCGCATAGGAAGGCGCCGGGAACCATGTGCAATGCGTAGCGTTTACCTTGAAAGAATACCGTGTGCGCCGCGTTCACGGAGCCAGTGCGCACACACACGTCAGGCTTGTCCTTCACGGCTAAATACGAGATTATTTTTCCCTTACCTTCATCTCCCCAGAAAGCGCCCGCAACTACTATACATGTCAACCTTTTCCACCGAGCCAGAATACCCTACGATGATATTTAAATTTATTTGTCAACTTTATGTATAAAAACAATTTTAATTTCAAAGAACATGTTAAAAACTGGAATCCATCCATAGCTCCGAACAGCCGATTACATACAAATAGTTCGAATACTATTTTATTACGCCCAGCATCTGCTTTATTTTGTCCAGTTTTCGTTCCTTTATTAGTCCAAGCATGTATTGAAGCCTTTCCACGGCTTCTTTTTTGGTTTTTGATTTCTTTACTTCGGTTATACTGAGTTCAAGCGAGTCTTCGAATCCTTTCTCGTAGCTCATGTTAGTTTCCCCCGTAAACAGGGAGGAGAAAGGGGTTGAGGTTTTCAGCCCAAGCGACTTTTTTAACTGGGATTTGAAGGGGTTTGTTTTTCCGGAAGGGGACGCAGCGGAGTATAAGTTTTCCGTTTAGTTCGTCTCGTGTGAGGTTTTCAAGGCGTACGTTTATGATTACGGAGCCGTCTTTGAGGTGGAGGTTCACGTTTTTTCCTATGAAGGATTTTAACGAGTTTAGGTTGACTGTTTCCATTTTTCACCATTCCTTGTCTGTTTCAGCTATTTTGCTCCAGCATTCGCGGCATATTGGACGCTGTTGTCCCTTGTAGAGGATGTATACTTGTATATCCTTGTTTTTGCATTTGCCGTTCCAGGGGTTTTTACAGCTTTCCATGATTCAGACGCTCCTCGATAGTTAAGCGTTGAACGAATGCGTTGTTTCTGTTTTTAAACCTCTCGTTCATTCGAACTGTGATGTAGGGGAGAGTATGGTGAAAGTGAAAGCGCGTGCGCTAATATTGTTGTTAGGTGCAATTTTGAGCTATTAGCCTTGAAAGAGACAGTGTCCTTTGTGCGTCGAATTGAACGGGTTACTAGGCAAAGTTAAGAGGATATACAGGCGTCTTCGGGAAAGGCGAAAGGCGAAGGCTGCTCTAATTCCAGCTTGGAAAAGCTCGTTCGGCGAGTTGCCTCCGATTTCGTTCGAGGCTTTGCTTAAGATTTACCTACGAGACCCCGCGGCTAGGGCGGCTGTCGATTTTCTCGCTGACCAAACGGTGGGCGTTGGCTTCTATACGACGGCTAGGCTTTCGAAGGCGAAACAGCTAATTGACGAGTTTAACGAGTCCGTAAACTTGGACGGCTTGTTGCTTCGCACGGCTAGGGAAATAATCGCTTTCGGGAACTGTTTTTGGGAGAAGATTGAACCCGAAAAAATCGAGTTTCTTCAGATACTGCCCATAACGAGCATGGAGAAAATTCAACGTGACGAGTACGGCGTTGTTAGAGGATATAAGCAGACACTCCGCTACGGAGGCAACACGCTTCCGCCGAACCGCATAATTCATTTTCGGTGGAACCCGTTAGACGGCGAAGCTTTCGGAACAGGAATCCTCCGAACCCTCGCCGAAACCATGCCCCTTGACAATGGAGAACAAAGACCTTCACTAGCTGTTATCAAGGCAACCGTGGAAAAATGCATGGTGGA